>CABUSE010000023.1 GCA_902494135.1 uncultured Collinsella sp.
ACCAGCTGCTCGCCGCCCGTCAGGCGCACGCGGCGAATGCCCTCTCCCGCCACCAGGCGCACAAAGCGGGCGATTTCCTCGGCGCTGAGCAGCTCGTCGTGCGCGCGAGGTGCCACGCCGTCGGCCGGCATGCAGTAAATGCAGCGAAAATTGCATTTGTCGGTAACGGCAATGCGCAGGTAGTTGATATCGCGGCCAAAACCGTCATGTTGCACGATCCCGTCCACGCAGTCCTCCCCTCGCGCGGCGTTTTATTCTTCGGAAAACATAATACCCCACGAGAGAATCATGCCGACACCCGTACGACAGGACGGGTCGCTTCGAACAAAACGGACTTCCCAAGCCCATCCTCAACACACAAACCATCACAACATTCGATGCTTTTCCCGATTTTGGCGAAAAACGTCGAATGTTGTGATGGTTTGAGACAAGATGAGAGGCACGGAGGGCCGAAGCATCGTGCTCGGACAGGTTAATCCAACTCTTTTAAGCCATGCGCCAGCTGCCAGTACTCGCCGTGCTGGGCGAGCAGCTCTTCGTGGGTGCCGCGCTCGATGATGCGGCCGTGTTCGAGGACCATGATGGCGTCGGCGTCGCGGACGGTGGACAGGCGGTGCGCGATCATAAACGTGGTGCGTCCGCGCATGATGCGGTCCATACCGCGCTCGATGAGCTTTTCGGTGCGCGTGTCGATGGAACTCGTGGCCTCGTCCAAGATGAGCACCGGCGGATCGGCCACGGCCACGCGCGCGATGGCGAGCAGCTGGCGCTGGCCCTGCGACAGGTTGGCGCCGTCGGCCGTGACCGGCGTGTCGTAGCCTCTAGGCAGGCGGCGGATAAACGAATCCGCGCAGGCGGCCTCGGCAGCGGCGCGCACCTCCTCGTCGGTCGCATCGAGCTTGCCAAAGCGGATGTTCTGCGCAATGGTACCGCTAAACAGGTGCGTGTCCTGCAGCACAATGCCGAGCGACCCACGCAGGCTGGCCTTGGCAATGTGCTTTACGTCGATGCCGTCGTACGTGATCTCGCCGTCATCGACCTCGTAGAAGCGGTTGATGAGGTTGGTGATGGTCGTCTTTCCGGCGCCCGTCGAGCCCACAAACGCGATCTTTTGCCCCGGCTTGGCAAACAGGTTGAGGTCCGTGAGCACACGGGTGCCCGGCACGTAGGAAAAGTCCACGGCATGGAAGCGCACGTCGCCTGCAAGCGGGACCAAGTCGCACGTGAGCTCGGTACCGTCGGTAGCCACCGCGCGGCCCGACTCGTCAACGGCAGCCACGTCATGCAAGTGCCCGTAGGCGCCCACGCCCTTGCCCTCGGGAATCTTCCACGCCCATGCGGCGTCGCCCGTCTGCACCAGCTCCACGCAGCCCTCGTCCACCTCGGGCTTAAGATCCATGGCGGCAAACAAGCGCTCGGCGCCGGCCAACGCGTTGAGTAAGAAGTTGCCCAGCTGCGTGAACTGGTTGATGGGCATGGCCGCCTGGCGCACAAAGACCAGGTAGCTCGCGAGCGCACCTACGTCGGCGAGTCCCTTGATGCAGAGCATGCCGCCCGCCACGGCGACGATGGCATAGTTGACGTAGCCAATCACGACAGTCATGGGCACCATGGAGTTGGCATAGCTCACGGCGGCGGTGCCCGTGCGGCGAAGCTCGTCGTTGCGGCAGGTGAAGCCGGCGACATTCGCTGCCTCGCGGTTAAAGACCTTGATGACCTTTTGGCCCGAGACCATCTCTTCGATATATCCGTCCAGGTCGCCAAGCGATGCCTGCTGGGCGGCAAAGAAGCGCTTAGAGCGCGCGCCCGAGTAGCGCGCGTACAGCACAATGGCCGCATCGCACACGAGCGTGATAATCGTGAGCTGCCAGTTAAGGATGATGAGCATGGCCGTTGTGCCCACAACCTGAATGGCGGCCTGAATCACGTTGGCAAAGCTGTTGTTGAGCGCCTCGGAGACGGTGTCGACGTCGTTGGTGAAAAAGCTCATGATGTCGCCCGAGCGCGTGCTGTCAAAATAACTGAGCGGCAGCATCTGGATGTGCGCGAACAGGTCGCGGCGAATATCGGACACCACGCGTTGGGCCGCGCGCACCATGATCTGTGAGTAGCCCAGGGCCGAAAGCACGCCCGCGGCGTAGATGATCGCCGTCAGGATGACCTGTTTGGCGAGCAGTTCCTCCCCGCCCGTGGCCAAACCGTTAACGATAGGGCGCACCATGTAGGTGCCGGCGAGGCTCGCGATGGCGGCGACAGAGGCAAGCACACCCACTGCGAGCAGCGATAACTTGGCGTGACCCATGTAGGAGAGCAAGCGGCGCACCGTGCGCTTGAGGTCGGCCGGGCGTGCTTGGGCTGCGGTCTTAGGCATGGCGCTCACTCCCTTCCAAGGGTGATCCGCTGGGGACGGAGGAAAACGGATCATTCGCGCAGCCATCGTCACTGCCCTCGCCGGTGTCCGCGGTCCCCGCAAACTCCATCTGCGAGGCGTAAATCTCCTGGTAGATGTTGTCGCCCGCCAGCAGTTCCTCGTGCGTGCCCACGCCGTGGACACGACCGTCGTCCAACACCACAATGCAATCGGCATCCATGACACTCGCGATGCGCTGGGCGATGATGAGCACGGTCGTATCGGGAATCCGAGCGATGTGCTCGCGAATCTTAGCGTCGGTCGCCATGTCGACCGCGCTGGTGGAGTCATCAAAAATGAGCACGCGCGGATGCTTGAGCAGCGTGCGCGCGATGCACAGGCGTTGCTTCTGGCCGCCCGAAACGCCGGCGCCGCCTTGGCCTAACTCGCCGTCCAGCCCGCCGATGCGATCCAGGAACTCGTCCACGCATGCCGCGCGGCAAGCCGCGAGGAGCTCATCGTCCGACGCCTGCGGATTGCCCCACTGCAAGTTCTCGCGCACGGTGCCCGTGAACAACACATTCTTTTGCAGCACAATGCCCACGGCGTCGCGCAAGGCGGCCAAGTCGTAGTCGCGCACGTCGTGTCCGCCCACAAGCACGGCGCCCTCGGTGGCGTCGTACAGGCGCGCAATCAGCTGCACAAGTGAGCTCTTGCCCGAGCCCGTGCCGCCGAGGATGCCCACCGTCGAGCCGCTCTCGATGCGAAGGTCGATATGCTCGAGCACATCCTCGGCTGCATCCGCGCGGTATTTAAAGGAAACGTCGCGAAACTCGATACTGCCGTCCGCTGGCGCCGCAATCGCGAGGTCTCCCGCGGGGTTGGCGATAAAGGGCTCCTCATCGAGCACCTCGGCGATACGGCCCACACTCGTAAGAGCGCGCGTGAGCAGCAAAAACACGTTGGAAATCATCATGAGCGAATTCATGATCAGCAGCACGTAGCTCATAAAGCCCGTGAGCGAGCCCACGCCCAGCTTGCCGGCGAGAATCATGCGGCCGCCAATCCACAGGATGGAGAGCGCAGCCACGTACATCGACAGCTGAAACACCGGCAGGTTGAGCACCGCGCCGCCAAAGGTCTCTGTCGCAGTGCGCGCGAGCTCGGTATTGACGGTGTCGAACTTGGCCTCCTCGTGCTCGGTACGAACGTAGGCCTTGACGGCACGCACGGCGGTGAGGTCCTCCTGTACCACGCCGTTGAGGTGGTCCATCGAGGTCTGGAGTTGGCGGTAGAGCGGACTGACGCGATAGGTGATGGCGCCCAGTACGATTGCCAGCACGGGCAAGATGATCGCAAAGACGGTGGCGAGCGGGCGCGACAGCATCAGCGCGTAGATAAGGCCGACGATAAGCGTCACCGGGCCGCGCACCATAGGGCGAAAGCCGTTGCCCACAGCATTTTGGATAACGGTGATGTCCGTGGTCATGCGGGTGACGAGCGAGCTGGCGTCGTAGTTGTCCAGGTTGCCAAAGGTGAGCGTTTGAATCTTTTTGTACTCGGCCTCGCGCAGGTTAGCGCCTAGGCCCGAGGCAACGCGGGCGGACGTGCGGGCATAACCCAAGCCCAGTACCAGCGAAAGCGCAGCGCACACCAACATGTACGCACCCTGTAGCAGCATGTAGTTGATATCACCCGCAGGCACGCCCACATCGATGATGTTGGCCATGATGACCGGGATAAACAGCTCGAGCACCGTCTCGACCGACACAAAGAACACGCCGAGGATGGCATCGCGACGGTATGCCCCTAGATAGGAAAACAGTATTTTGAGATTGCGCACGCAGGTTCAACCCCCATCAAACGTTGTTCGCAAATGCACGTATTATTGCGCGCCGAATAATGGTGTCAAGTATTCCGAAATCGTTTTCTGCAAGGTTAGCGCCGGCGGCGAGTTCTCGTGATGTGTGTCCATATTCACTCGGAATAATGGTGCGCGAGACTTTTTCGCTTCGGCGTCAACACAAACCTTGACTCTACAATCGTTGTAGGGTTTTCACTACACTGGTACGTAAACGAACCCAGCCAGAAAGCCCCGCCCATGGAACACGACCTCACACGCGGCAATGTCCTTAAGACCATCGCGGTCTTTGCCCTGCCCTATATGCTCTCGTACTTTTTGCAGATGCTCTACGGCATGGCCGACCTGTACATGATGGGGCAGTTTAGCGGCGCCGCCGGCATCACCGCCGTGGCAAATGGCGCTCAGACGCTCTATATGATTACCGTGGCACTCGTGGGCCTGGCCATGGGAACGACGGTGATCGTCGGTCTCGCCGTGGGCTCGCGCCGCTTCGACCGCGCCGAGACCGCCATCGGCAATACCATCACGCTCTTTATGGGCGTCTCGGTGGTGCTGGCCGCTGTCCTGCTCGCGCTGTGCCCGCAAATCGTGGCACTCATTGGCACGCCGGCCGAGGCGGTCGAAGGAACCGCCGCCTACCTGCGCATCTGCTTTGTCGGCATTCCGTTTATCGCCGCATACAACATCCTCTCGGCCATCTTTCGCGGGCTGGGCGATTCGCGCTCGCCTATGTACGTGATCGGCGTGGCATGCATCATCAACATCGCGCTCGATTTTCTGTTTATCGGGCACATGGGGCTCGGCCCCGTGGGCGCGGCACTCGGCACGGTGACCGCGCAGACGGCCAGCGTTGCCCTCGCGCTCGTGTGGCTTAAGAGCCGCCGCACGAACATCCACGTTAAGCGCAGCGACCTGCGCCCCCAGCCCGAGGTGCTCGGCAGTATTCTTAAGATCGGCGTGCCCGTGGCCGTGCAGGACGGCTGCATCCAGGTGGCGTTTATGTTTATCACCGTCATCGCCAACCACCGCGGCTTGGTCGACGCCGCCGCCGTGGGCCTGGTCGAGAAGATGATCAGCTTCTTGTTCATTGTGCCGAGCTCCATGGGCGCCACCGTCAGCGCACTCACGGCGCAAAACGTCGGCGCGGGCAAGGGTGACCGCGCGCGTCAGGTACTCAAAGATGCCATGACGATCTCGGTGGTGTACGGCTGCCTGATCACGGCGCTGATGTGGCTGGTGGCACCGGCGTTTATTGGCTTTTTTGCCAAGGACGCCGCGGTGGTCGCCGCCGGCACCGGCTATATGCGCAGTTATATTTTCGACGCGATTTTTGCCGGCATCCACATTTGCTTTAGCGGCTTTTTCGCTGCATACGGCAAGAGCTATATCGGCTTTGCGCACAACGTGCTGGCCGTGGCGCTCATTCGCGTGCCAGGCGCGTGGCTGCTGTCGAACGCCTATTCCGATACGTTGTTTCCCATGGGCATCGCCTCGCCGTGCGGATCGATTTTGTCGGCGGTCATCTGTGTTGTCGCGTTTACCGTGCTCAACCGGCGCGGGGCTTTTGACAAGTTGGTGGCGTAGCGGGGCGACACAGGCTGGCACCTCTCCCCTGCTTTTTACCGAAAGGAGCGATCCTGTGACCGACACGCCAAGTGAACATACTGAGGGCCTGCTCCGCATTGGCGAGATTGCGCGCCTGTTTAACCTGAGCGTGGGCACGCTACGTCATTACGAGCAGATGGGCTTGCTGGATCCGGCGCACATCGATCCGGCAAGTGGATACCGCTACTACGGATCGCGGCAGCTCTCCACCCTCAACACCATCAGTCATCTGCGTGTTCTCGACTTGCCGCTCACACAAATCCGTGAGTTTGTGACCACGCGCGATGTGGACCTCATGCAGCGGCAGCTGGCGCAGCAGCAGGAGCTCATCGAGCGCAAGCGCCGCGAGCTGGAGCGCGTGTCGCGCAAGATCGACAACCGGCTTGCCCTGCTTCACGATGCCCTGAACACCGAGCTCGATACCATTTGCACAATCGATGCGCCCGAGCTTCGCTGCGCCGTATTGCGCGAACGCGTCAAGCCTACCGACGCCTATGCGCTGGAGTGGCAGATTCGTCAGCTGCAGAAGGGCCAGCACGAGACCTTTGTCTTTCTGGGCAACTTAGGCGTCGGGATTAGCGCCGTGCGCCTCGCCGCCGGCGACTTTGACGGCTACGACGAGGTCTTTATGCTGCTCGATGACACGGACGATTACCTGGGCGATGTCGAAGTACGTCCCGCCGCGCGGTGTCTGACGGTCAGCTTCCGCGGCACGCACGGTCAGGCGGCCCCGCGCTATGAGCGCTTACTCGATTACATGCACGAGCGCGACCTGTCCCCCGCCGGTCCCTCGCGCGAAATCGCCCTCATCGACGACATCATCAGCGACGACCCAGGGGCGTATGTGACGAGGATCGCGATACCGGTCCGCTAATCACTACCATTTATCGAGCAATTCCATCCATTTACCTTAATCCGAATTAGATTGTATTATGTAGCAAATAAAATGACAGCATATTGCCCCCCATAGGCAGGAGACATTATGCCCAGAGTTCAATCACGTCGCTCGTTTCTTCTCGGCCTAGCCTCGATCATCGGCTTATCCGCGTCACGCCCAACAAGAGTATTCGCTGCCGACTCAAACTCATCCGTCGCTTTTACATCAGACCTAGCACAAGACTACGCGCTTTCCCTGTTGCCCATCGTCGACGGATCCGCGAACTTAGAGATCGAGCAAATCGTTCCCGTATGCCAACAAATCGGCCTTATCTGTGGCTATGAAATCAGTGTCACAAGGGAAGGAAGCCCTTACGGTTATTTAATACTTGACGCATCATATCCTGGGCTTCTGAAGGAGATAACCCTCGGCGATACCATTCTTCCGATTTCAGCTTCTCTATCAAACGCCATTTCAACTTATTCCGGCCAACAGGCCACAAACCCAACCGTACTAATTTCGTACAACGATATTGAATATGGAACTTTGGTGCCAGGAACTAGAGACTGTGTAACCAACTATAACAATATACGGTCTGTCCCGATTGTCACCGAAAAGGGTATAGCACCTCAAAGCAATAACCCAACTTCATGGAATGCAGTCATTATCAATGAAGATGACTTGATGTTGCATTTCCAAATAGACGATTTAAACGGAATACCGTTCCGAGGAGTCTCGGAATCATTAGTTGAAGCCCGCACTAATAAGTATGCATGCGTCGTTTCTGCCTTGTACGCTGTATCAATGCATTACGGTCTCACCAGTTCAAACGCTAATCAATTTAATCCCGATTATTATAAAGAAATATGGAACGTCACTGGCACAACAACGTATAAGACCAATGATCAGGGCGTCGAGTACGGAAGCACGATCATCCCAGATGGAATTGTTCCGTTTAAAAGTCTTGCCGCTCAAAAGGGTAGAGCACTTAATACTCAATTTTTCGGTTATCAGCCTCAATTCGCTCAGTACAGAGCAACTATCGATCAAGGGAATATCGGCTTGTATCATATGTGGATCAACAGCCGAAACAGTGAAGGATCCGTCGAGCTATCAGGTCATACAGTCACGGTAACTGGCTATTTTACTGGGCATAATGGAAGCTCTGGCATCGAACTGCAGTGGCTCGAAGTATTCGACGGATGGAACACTTATCCCCGAGCGATTAACTATGCAACGCCCAATATGGTCAAATTGAACGGAACAGTCTTTTGGTAGACCGGATGGCACCATCAAAATGCTATGGCACCACGGCCTTTGCCCTGGTTACGATATTGGTGATTTTCGCTATGTTTGCATCCGTTTCTTCATGCACAGATAGAGCCCGCTATAGCGGAGGAGATGATTACCTTGTCTTTGGAGCCGGCAGCGTTCATTCTATTGAGGGAACGGAACTCGTAATCCAAACAGACAACAGTCCCCGCTACACCGACGCTGGAAAGCAAACCCGGATTACATTCCCCTCATCTGGCCGAATCAAAGACAAGCTTTCCCAAATCAAAGTTGGGACAAGAGTTTCCTACTCACGCTTTGAGTCGGTAGACGCATCTGGATCATACGAGGGAAACGATATCGAAATTGAACAGGCAAACACTATAAGGAGATGTTGAGGAACTGAGCCTCTGCGCAGCTCCTCAACAAATCATTATGCCTCCGGGACCCTACCCGTCGCCAAAATCTGTTCAAGTGCCGCCTCATCCAACACGGGCACACCCAGCTGCTCGGCCTTGGTGAGCTTGGAGCCCGCTTTGGGGCCGGCGACCAGGTAGCTCGTCTTCTTTGAAACACTGCCCGAAACCTTGGCACCGAGTACCTTGAGCGCCGCACCTGCCTCGTCGCGGGTGCGGTTGACGAGCGTGCCGGTGAGCACGAAGGTCAGACCCGCGAGCGGCTGTGCGTCGGCGAGCTCGCCCGCCACGCCAGCGTCGGCTGCGGCTTGCGCATGCGCGGCGCCCAGGTCGACCTCGAGCGAAAGGCCCGCTTGGCGCAGACGTTCCAGCACGGCAAGGTTTTCGGGCACGGCCAGGAACTGCTTGACGCTCGCCGCAATCTTGGGACCGATGCCCTCGCACTCGGCGATGTCCTCTTCGCTCGCCAAGATAAGCTTGTCGATCGACAGGAATCGCTCGGCGATGACCTCACCCACACTCTTGCCCACGTGGCGGATGCCCAGGGCAAACAGCACGCGACCGAGCGGCTGGCTCTTGGACTTGTTGAGCTCGGCGATGATTTTCTCGGCCGTCTTGAGGCCTACCGGAATGGGGTCGCCCTTCTTGACGCCCTTTTTGCTGTTGGAGCTGGCATAGGTGCGGCCCGTGTCCAGGCCGGCGATGTCGTCGACCGTGAGCTGGTAGAAGTCTGCGACATCGTGGATCAGCCCGGCGGCGATCATCTTGTCGACGATCTCGTCGCCTAGGCCGTCGACGTCCATGCAGCCGCGGCTCACCCAGTGAAGCAGGCGCTCCTTGAGCTGCGCGGGGCAGTCGATGGAGACGCAACGGTAGGCCACCTCGCCATCCTCGTGGACCACGGGGCTGCCGCACACGGGGCAGACCTCGGGCATCTGCCAGTCGACCGAATCGGCCGGGCGCTTGTCGAGCACCGGGCCCACGACCTCGGGGATTACGTCGCCTGCCTTGTGCACGATGATAGTGTCGCCCTCGCGCACGTTTTTGCGGCGGATCTCGTCGATGTTGTGCAGCGTGGCACGCGCGATGGTGGAGCCGGCAACCGTCACCGGGTCGAACTCGGCGACCGGCGTGAGCACACCGGTGCGGCCCACCTGGATGCGAATTTCGCGCAGGATGGTCTGCTTTTCCTCGGGCGGAAACTTAAAGGCAATGGCCCAGCGCGGCGCGCGGGCGGTAAAGCCCAGGTCGAGCTGCTGCTGGAAGCTGTCAACCTTTACGACTACGCCGTCGATGTCGTAGTCCAGGTCGCCGCGATGCTCGAGCGCCTGGGCACAGAACTCGTGGACCTCGGCCGGCGTGGCGCAGCGTGCCACGTTGGGGTTGACGCTAAAGCCGGCGCTGCGCAGCCAGTCCAGAAACTCGCGCTGGCTGTGGACGTGCAGCGGGTCGGTATCGGCGATGGCATAGATAAAAGTAGCGAGATCGCGGCGCGCTGTGACCTTGGGGTCCTTTTGGCGCAGGCTGCCGGCGGCGGCGTTGCGCGGGTTGGCGAAGGGGTCGCGGCCCTCGGCATCGGCCTCGTCGTTCAGACGAACAAAGCTGCCCTTGGGCATATAGACCTCTCCACGCACCTCGATGGTGCGCTCGCGGTCGGCACCCATGTGGACGAGCGCCGGCTCGGACAGGTGCATGGGCACATCCTTGATGGTACGGACGTTGAGCGACACGTCCTCGCCCGTGGTGCCGTCGCCGCGCGTGGCCGCGCGTACGAAGGTGCCGTTTTGGTAGGTAAGCGCCACGCCCAGACCGTCGATCTTAAGCTCGCAGGTATAGGTGACGCTGCCGGCACCGAGCGCATCCTCAGCGCGCTGGAGCCACGCGTCGAGTTCGTCCAGATCCATGGCATCGTCCATGGAATACATGCGTGCCATGTGCGTGACCGGCGTAAACTGCTCGCTCACGTAGCCGCCCACACGCTGGGTATAGCTGTCGGGCGTCACCAGGTCGGGATAGGCCGCCTCGATCTCCTGCAGCTCAACGAGCATTTTGTCAAAGGCAGCGTCCGTGATCTCGGGCGCATCGAGCATGTAGTAGCGATAGGCGTGATAGTCGAGCTCGTGGCGCAGCTCGGCCGCGCGCGCTGCCGCCTGGGCACGGGCATCGACCGGTGCAGCGGTATCCGTGCTCGCTAGCGTTTCGGTATCGATGTCCACACCGTCACCAAACAGGCTCGATTGCTCCATAGCGGCACTCCTTCGCTCGATTTCAAACGGATACAAGAGTACCACCGGTCGCAACGGGGTCGAATAGCGGTCTCAAACCGCACCGAATCGGCAGCCGCCAGACTGGGATGGACAGTTAGTTCAGATACGTATAAATCCTAGAGCTAAATCAGGCACGAACACCCCTGTTTCGACGAATTTGGGCTCCTCGAGACCATGTAAACGTCCCGCTCGCCCTCCCAAGCACCCATTCAAACCCCATCCCAATCAAAAATTGCTCAAAACGCATCCCAAGCTGCCCCAGATTTATACGTATCTGAACTAACTGTCCAGACCATTCCGAACCAGGCCTCTTGTCAGCCCCAAGTGATCCGTTTTCCTCCGTCCCCAACGGATCAATAAGAAAAGAGGGGCTGTCCCGCGTTGATGGGACAGCCCCTCTGGCATCGGTATGAGCGAAACGGCTCGCTAGTAGCCCTGGCCGTAGCCTTGACCCTGGCCCTGCTGGCCCAGCAGCTCCTCCAGGTACTGGCGCAGCTGCTCGTCGGTAATACCGCCGTTGCCGGTGTCGGTCGCGCTGTCGTCCTGTTGCTGGTTCTGCAGCTCCTCGTCGGAACCCAGCTCGACGGTGACCTTCTTCTCTTCCTTGCCGCGCATGAGCGTGATCTCGACCTTCTCGCCCACCTCGTGGCTGCGCAGCGCGATGATCAGGCCATCGGCGCTCGTGATCTCGTCGTCGCCCAGCTTGGTAATGACGTCGCCCTCCTGAATGCCGGCCTTGGCGGCAGGACCATCCTCAACGACGCTCGCCACATACGCGCCGCTATCGGTGCTCAGCTTGTTGGTGCGGGCGTTGAGCGCGTTGACGCTCGAAAGCGTGGCGCCCATGTACGGATGCACCGGAGTCTTGCCGTCGATGATCTGGTCGGCAATGTTCTTGGCATAGTTGACCGGAATGGCAAAGCCCACGCCCGAGCTGGAGCCCGAGTAGCTCTCGATGAGCGAGTTGATACCCACAAGCTCGCCGTTGTCGTTGACGAGCGCGCCGCCGGAGTTGCCTGGGTTGATGGCGGCATCGGTCTGGATCATGTTGGCATAGATGGTGTTACCGCTGGTAGAGCTCATGGCCGTGGAGCGATACAGTGCCGACACAATGCCCGTGGAGACAGACTGCTCGTTGCCGAACGGCGAGCCGATCGCCATAACCCACTCGCCCACGTTGAGCTTGGAGGAATCACCAATCTCGATCGGCGTGAGCTTGGAGGCGTCGGCGTCCTTGAGCTTGATGACGGCCAGGTCGCTCGAGGCGTCGTTGCCCACGAACTCGGCCTCATAGGTGGTGCCGTCGTCCATGGTCACCACGTACTGGTCGTAGCCATCAACCACGTGGTTGTTGGTGAGGATGTGGCCCTCGGTATCGAGCACCACGCCCGAACCGACGCTGCCCGAGTTGTCCGACTCGTCGGCAGACTGCGAAAGCGAGCCATTCTGGCTACCGCTCGAAGTGGCGGTGATGGAAACGACGGAGGGCAGGGCCTTGGCAGAAACGGCCTCGGCCAGCGTGGTGTCCTCGGAGTCGATCGTGATCTTTTGCGTCGATGAACCCGAAGCACCCGCCGTCACGGCATTCTTGCCGCCACCGATATTGAGCGTGCCGCTCATAATGAGCGCAATGACCAGCAGGGCGCCGCAGGCACAGCCGGCGAGTGCCGTAATAAAGATCGGCAGCTTTTTGGTCTTGGTCTTGACCACTGTGTGCTTGTTTACAACCTGCTGGCCACCCAGCGGCTGGCCGGTCTGTGTGTCGTAAGCCTGCACGTAGGGAATGTTGCTGCCGGCAGGCGTCGACTCCACCTGCACGCGCGGCTGCTGCTGGGTCTCGCCGGCGTTGCCCGCGTCCTGGGGACGCTGGGAATCGTTCTCGCTCATAGCTGCAATCCTTTCGTCTAATAACCAAAGGCCCGCCAAACATGTGGCGGGCCATCATTGTTCACGTTGAGTTGTACCCCAATATGCGGGCGCAAGTGTATGAGAACGCAATCTTTTAGGAAGGCTTAAGTTCTGCTGCAGATTCGAGAGGAACCCGCACCTGCGTCAAAACCACCACGAAGGTGCCTGTCCACTTTGTGGTGGAAAACTAGTCCTTAAACAGATAGCCCACGCCGCGGACGGTGGTGATGTGCGCCGCGATCTGCGGACCCACCTTGGAGCGGATGCGTCGGATGTGCACGTCGACGGTGCGCGTGCCGCCGCAGTACTCAAAGCCCCACACGCGGTGCAGCAGCACCTCGCGGCTGTAGGCGCGGTTGGGATGCGTCGCCAAAAAGCTCAGCAGCGAGTACTCCATCAGCGTCAGGTCGATGGGCTCATCATCGAGCGTCACCTGGTAGGTGGCCAAGTTGATCTCGAGGTTATCGATGTTGAGCACATCGTCGGCGGTAACGGTCTCCTCCTCGCCCATCAAGCGCTGCGCGCGAGCCTTGAGCTCGTTGGGCGTCGCCGTGGGGCACACAAAGTCGGCATGCGCGTGATTGGGCAGGCGCAAGGTACCGAGCGCCTCGTCGTCGACGATCACCAGCATGGGGACGCCGCCGCGATCGTCAAGCCACTTGGCAATCTGATCGATGCGGTCGCTGCGGATGCCATCGGAATCGAGGATCAGCAGGTCAAAGTCGTGCGCCGCAGTCGGCGAATCGGGAGTAGCCAGGCTCACCTCGACACCCAGGGTAGTCGTCAAGCTGCGGGCAAACTCGTGGAAGCGCGTCGTGCGCGCCATGAACAGGGCACTCTTTTCGGACATATCGGCCTCCAAAGAAATGAGCTCAATCGTACTGGAACAAGCCAGCGCGATTAGGAGTTCGCCAGGTAGTGCTTGATCTCCCACTCGGTGATCGTAGACTCAAACTTATGCCACTCGTCGCGCTTCTTTTTGAGGAAGAAGCTGTGGATGTGTTCGCCGAGGGCATCCTTCATAAACTGCGAGTCCTCAAACACGTCGAGCGCCTCTTTGAGCGAGCGCGGCAGCGGCGTGTAGCCGGCCTCGACCATCTGACGGTCGGTAAGCTTGAGCGTCTCGGCCGTTGCCTCGGGCGGGAGTTCCAGCTTGCGCTCGATGCCGTCGAGACCAGCCGCCAGCGTGACGGCGTTGACCAGGTACGGGTTGGCCATGGGGTCGGGGCTGCGAAGCTCGATGCGCGTGGACAGCTGCTTGCCGGGCTTGTAGACCGGAATGCGGACCATACTCGCGCGGTTGCGCAGGCCCCACGTGGCGTACTGCGGCACGGAGTCGCCGCCCGTGGTGATGCGCTTGTACGAGTTGACCGTGGGGTTAGTGATGGCGCTGATCTCGCGCGCGTGCGCCAAGATGCCGGCCATGTAGTGCTTGGCGATATCGGAGAGGTGGTACTTCTCGTCGTCCTCGCCCCAAAAGACGTTGTTGCCGTCGTGGTCGAATAGCGACTGGCACAGGAACATAGCGCTGCCGTCCTCGCCCGCCAACGGCTTGGGCATAAAGGAGGCGTGGCAGCCGCTCTCGTAGGCCTGCTGCTTAATGATGAGTTTGGCCGTGGTGATGGCGTCGGACATGCTCAGGGCCTCGGCGTGGCGCAGGCTCATACCGTGCTGCGAG
>CABUSE010000024.1 GCA_902494135.1 uncultured Collinsella sp.
AGCTGTTTAGTATACACGGCTGCGGGCGTATCCATCGAGATTCATATTTCACTCACATTGTTTACGCAGGTAAAGTGCGTGGCACGTTCCCAGTGTGCGGCGGAGGGGGCGGGCCTGAGACATATTAAGGTTGCTGCTCTACAGTCCTGCTCACGACGGAGAGCACATTAAGTGCTCTCCTGTTCGTGCGGAACTCGCGACAACCTTAATATGTCTCAGGCCCGCCCCCTCCGCCGCACACTGGGAACGCCACGTTGATGTCTGCTAAACCTTGCTCGCTCAGGCTAATGACTTTGTTGGGGGTCCACTATTTGCTGGAGAGTGAACTTGCATTGGAGCCTGTCGCTCTTTCCTTGCAAATCTTCCTCGTCAAAATCGAAGATCATGATGGCGCAGTTGGGGAGTTTTGTTGGGAGCTCGAAGCCCTCTGGGGCTGCAGCCTTGATGAATTGGCGGCTGGCGCTGCCGTGGCTTACTGCTAGAAGGGTTTCGATGCCCTCGGAGCCCATGATATTGGTAAGCGCATCCACCATACGTTCTTGCAGCGCCTGGCTTCCTTCTCCTCCGAAGGGGACCAGGTCCTCGCCCGGATCCCAGACGTCGGTGGGCAGCGCGCCGTGCGGGCCTTCTTCGAAGGAGCCGTAGCAGCGCTCGATAATGCCTTCGCAGGGCTCGGCTGCTGCGTCCGGGCCGAGGAGCTCGCATGCGACGAGACTTGCCGTGTCCATGGCTCGGCCTAAGGGTGATGAGACCACTTTGTCGGGGACGACGCCGTGGGCTTTGAGCCATGCGGCTGCCATCCCGGCTTGCTGACGGCCTAAGTCGGTGAGCGGTGAATCGCAGCGGCCCTGGACCAGCTTTTTGACGTTGAACTCCGTCTGACCGTGGCGGAGTAGATACAGCTTCTTCATGCTCTCCCCTTCTGCATAACCTGCTTTGCCGGCATAGCCTTACTCGTGGGTATGCCCTACGTAGTCTTCGTCGATCGTAATCTTGGCAATCGACTTGGGATATTCCGATTCGACCCGTTGTGTCAGCGCGTGCTTTACGTCTTCGGCACTCATCTGCAGATCCGAGGGACGCACGCAGTCAAAGATCACGTTGGTGTGCGTAGGACCCGGCACGCAGCGCAGGTCATGAATCGAGAGGCGGCTATCGATCTCCTGGGCCATGGCGTGAATGCGCAAGCGCATGCTCGCCAGCTTGGGGTCATCGGTCACGATGGGATCGTAGTGAAGCGTAACGATCATGCCGTCTTCGTCCCTAAACGACTGCTCGATGTTATCGAGCGTGTCGTGACTTTCCAACGGGCTGTCCTCGGCCGCCATCTCGGCATGCGCACTTGCAAACTTCCTGCCCGGGCCGTAGTCGTGAACCATCAAATCGTGAACGCCCAAAACGCCGGGATAGCTCATGATCTTGTCTCGAATGTGCTTGACCAGCTTAGGATCGGGCGACTGGCCCAAAAGCGGGCTCACCGTATCCTGGATGAGCTCAAAACCGCTCCAGCCAATATAGGCGCCAACGGCAAGGCCGACCCATGCGTCAAGATTGATGTGCGTCACCTGCGAAACAATTGCGCACGCCAACACGGCGCCTGTGGCAAGGACATCGTTCTTGGAATCCTGCGCGGTCGCATGCAGCGTCTCGGACTCAATGCGATCGCCGAGCTTTTGGTTGAGGGCCGCCATCCACAGCTTTACAACCATCGAAAGTGCCAGGACCGCCACCAGGGCAAGCGAGAACTCGACAGGCTCCGGGTTGACAATACGCTCCACCGAGGACTTCACCAGTTCGATGCCAATAAGCAGCACGAGCGCCGCCACGACCAAACCCGAGAGATACTCGTAGCGACCGTGGCCGTAAGGATGCTCGGGGTCGGCCGGCTTGCTCGCCAGCTTAAAGCCCAGCACGCTCACGATATTCGAGCTTGCATCGGACAGGTTGTTCATGGCATCCGCCACAATCGAAACCGATCCCGACAGCACGCCAATTACGCCCTTCGCAGCGCATAGTGCCACATTGGCGAGAATACACACCACGCCCGTCAACGTGCCCACGCGCGCACGGTCGCCCTGCGCACGCTTAACAATCCACTCGACCATCTACATCCGCCCCCACGGTACTACCTATATATCTATTGCTCAAACGGATTGTAGTGTAGCCACTTTGTCCCCCAGATACAAAAAAGGCCGCAACCCACACGGGCCACGGCCTTGGAATATGGCAAAGGAATCGTCCTTGTGTCGCACAGGTTTACGCGCTTACTTCGGCCACGCTCTTCGAGGTTTCGGGTGAATCGGCTCCGTCCCCCGTCGTCTGTCCCTTCGCCGGCACCACGCCAAAGCAGTAGCTCAGCGCCGCAGACACCGCAAATGCCACACCGCCGGCAGCGCAGCACCACAGCAGGTTCGAGATGCCGCCCGTGGCAAAGCCAATGACCATAAGGACATTCGTCATGCCGATGGTATAGGCCGTAACGTGGCCCACGGCCGCAACAAGGCCTCCGACGGCGCCGCCAATGGCCATGCACGTCAGGCACCTGCCATATTTAAAGCCGCAACCGTACAGCGCCGGCTCGCTTACGCCGCCAAGAACACCCGAGATTGAATAGCCCAGCATGAGCGCCTTCTCGTCCTTATCCGCAACGCGAAGCGACGCGCCAAAGGGCATGCCCCAAACGGCGAACGTTGCCATCGTCGCGGCGATCAGGATGCACGAATCCGTTCCCACACTCATAAACTGCGCATAGGCGAGCGATAGGACAACGTTGCTGACGCCGGCGATCTTTAGGAACTCCCAGCCCGCAGCAAGCCCCATGAGCGTGAGCAGCGACACGATGCCACCGGAATTGCCAAGCATAAACATAAGCTGGCCCAACAGCATGCCCAGATAGCTGCCCGCCGGCGCCGTAATACACAGCGAAACCGGAACCATGACAAGCATGGTCGCAAACGGAACGAACGAAAACGCCACGGCCTTAGGGATAACGCGCTTAAAGAAACACTCCACTCGCCATAGCACGGGCACCGAGATGAGAACCGGAATAACAGTCGTCGTGTAATCGTTGACCGGCGCAGGAAGCAGACCATACACGGAAGTCATCGATGCCCCCGTCGTCGATGCGGCATCGACAAGCTTGAGTAAATCGGGTGCAATCAATACGCCGCCCAGCATCATGCCCAGCTGCTCCGAGCAACCGAGCTGGCGGGCGGCCGCCCAACCAAGATAAATGGGCAAAAAGTAGTAGCCGGCGTTATAGAGCCAACTGTAGAACAGGCGATAGATATCGGAATCGGCAGACCACAGGCCCAGCATGCCTTCGCCCATAATGACAGCGACGGTGCGGAACAACGCCGCGCAGACAATAAACGGCAGCGCCGACATCATGCTTTTGGACAGATAGTCCACCACGGCCATGGCGTTTGATGAAACCGACGTTGTAAACGAGGTGTTAGAAACTTGTAGCATGGAATGCCTTTCCCAATATGACATGCGGGCTGTCCCTTTGTCACATCGTGCGGTACTGACCGATTGCGCGGTACTTTTCGTAGCGGAGGTTTGTGAGGGTCGCGTCGTCGAGCTGCCCAAGCGCATCGAAGGCATCAAATGCCGAGGACATGACGGCACCGGCGATCTCCTCATGCGACAGGCCTTTATCGTCAACAATGCCGTCGATGATGCCGAGCGCCAGCAGATCGGGGGCCGTGAGCTTAAGCGCCTCGGCGGCCTCATTCGCGCGCTCGGTATCCTTCCACAGGATCGACGCACAGGCCTCGGGGCTCACGACCGAATAGGCCGAGCTCGAGAGCATCAGGATGCGGTCGGCCACGGACAGCGCCAGCGCGCCACCAGAGCCGCCCTCGCCTGTCACCACCGAGACAATCGGCGTCTTAAGGCCGCTCATCTCCATGAGGTTCTGGGCAATCGCCTCACCCTGGCCGCGTTCCTCGGCACCGATGCCGCAAAACGCGCCCGAAGTATCGACCAGGCACAGAACCGGTCGACCAAACTTTTCGGCCTGGCGCATCAGGCGACGCGCTTTGCGGTAGCCCTCGGGATGTGCCATACCAAAGTTGCGACGCATGCGCTCTTTGGTCGTGGTGCCGCGCTCGATGGCGATGACCGTTACGGGGCGTCCGTCTTTCCAGCCAATGCCAGCCACCACAGCAGCGTCGTCGCCAAAGTAGCGGTCGCCGTGCAGCTCCACAAATCCATCCAGGCCCAGCGAGATCATCTCGCCCGCCGTGGCGCGATCTGCCGAGCGGGTCTGCTTGACAATCTCGAGCGCGGTTTTTGGTGCGGCCGAGCGCTTGAACAAGTATCCCAGCTTTTTGCCGCGGCGACCCGTATGCACGATCTCATGCGGTGCCCCCAGGCCGGGCGCGTGCCCTTCGTGCAGCGCCAGCAGCTCGCCTACCGTGAGCGCAATCTCGCCACGCGGAACAACGGCATCGCAAAAGCCGTGCTCCAGCAAAAACTCGGAGCGCTGGAATCCCTTGGGCAGGCGCTTGTGCATGTTCTGCTCGATCACGCGCGGGCCGGCAAATGCCGTCAGGGCATCGGGCTCGGCCAGGATAATGTCGCCCTCCATGGCAAAGCTCGCGGTTACGCCTCCGGTCGTGGGGTCGGTGAGCACCGTGATATACAGGCCGCCCGCCTCGCTGTGGCGCCTAACCGCCGCAGAAATCTTGGCCATCTGCATAAGCGAGGTCACGCCCTCCTGCATGCGCGCACCGCCCGAAACGGTAAAGCCGACAACCGGCAATCCCAGCTCGGTCGCACGCTCAAATGTGCGACAGATCTTCTCGCCCACCACGGAGCCCATCGAGCCCATCATAAAGTTGGCGTCCATAAAGAAGAGCGCGGTATCGCAACCGCAGATTTTGCCCCTGCCGCACACAACGGCATCGCGCTCGCCCGAACGCTCGCTCACGCTCTTGAGCTTGTCGGCATAGCCGGGAAACGAGAGGAAGTCCTCCGACGCCAGATTGGCATCCCATTCCTCAAACGTGCCCTCGTCGACCGTCATGCGCATGCGCGCGCGACCGCTCACGCGAAAGTGTTTGCCGCAACGAGGGCAGACCTCGAGGTTGTCGTGTAGGCGTGCCTCATCGATCACGCGGCGGCACTCCGGGCACTTGATAAACACGTGGCGCGCGGGAAACTCGGCGCACGACTCGGTCATCGGTCCCTCGAGGACGTTGACCGTCTTCGCTTTTCTATTCATCAGCATAGAGATGCCCCATCAGATCGGTGTGATACATGCCCGACAAGAACTCGTCGTTTGCCAGCACGTCGAGCTGAAGCTCGCTGTTTTCGCTCACGCCCTCAATCACGAGCTCGCCCAGGGCCGAGCGCATCTTGCGAATGGCGCCGTCACGCGTGGGCGCACACACGATGAGCTTGCCAAGCATGGAGTCGTAGTACGGCGGAACGTTCGCACCGGTAAACATGGCGGAATCCCAGCGCACGCGCGGACCACCCGGCACACGCAACGCGGTGACCGTTCCGCATGACGGCAGAAAGTCCGGCGTTTCGGCATTGATGCGGCACTCCATGGCGTGGTTGCGGACCGGCATATCCTCCTGCTCAAAGGGCAGAGGCTGGCCGGCTGCCACGCGCAGCTGCCACTTGACCAAGTCGGTATCGGTCACAAACTCCGTAACCGGATGCTCCACCTGCAAGCGCGTGTTCATTTCCATAAAGTAGAAATTGCCGTCGTCCGAATACAGGAACTCGATGGTACCGGCTCCTTCGTAGCCGACGGCACGAGCCAGGTCACGCGCTGCCTTGTGCATGCGAGCACGAATGTCGTCGTGTCCGTCGAGGCACGGCGCGGGGCTCTCCTCGATCAGCTTTTGGTTGCGACGCTGCACCGAGCACTCGCGCTCGCCAAGCGAAAACACATGGCCCTGCTTATCGGCCATAATCTGCACCTCGACATGGTGCGCCGGCGCGACGAACTTCTCCATGTAGCACTCGCCGTCGCCAAAGACGGCCTCGCCCTCGGCACGCGCCTCGATGAACGCCTTTGCCGCATCTTCCACGCGCTCGACCTTGCGAATACCGCGACCGCCGCCACCTGCACGCGCCTTAATGAGCACGGGACAGCCAATGCGCTCGGCCTCGGCCGTTGCCTCCTCGGGGCTTTTGAGCAAATCGCAGCCCGGCACGATGGGCACGCCCGCCGCGGCAGCCGTTCGACGTGCGGCGTCCTTGTCGCCCATGCTGTCGATCACCTTGGCCGAAGGACCAACAAACGCCAGGCCATACTTGTCGCAGTCGCGCACGAAGCTCGCCTTCTCGGAAAAGAAGCCATAGCCGGGATGAATTGCCTTAGCTCCCGACTTTACGGCACAGGTGAGCACGGCATCGTCGTTGAGGTAGCTCTCGGCAAGACGCGGGCCACCGATGCAATACGCCTCGTCGGCAAGCTGCACGTGCAGCGCGTCCGCATCGGCCGTGGAATAAACAGCGACGGTCTTGATGCCCATATCGCGGCACGCGCGGATAACACGGACCGCGACTTCGCCGCGGTTGGCGATGAGCACTTTGTCGAACATGAAGCCTTCCTTAACTTTCGTGCATGAGTGCAAAAGACATATCGGCGCGGCAGCAAACCTCACCGTTGACGCTCGCGGTGCCCGTCGCAAAGCGGAACGGCCCGCGCGCACGCGTGATGGAGCACACCAGATCAACCGTGTCGCCCGGGCGCACCGGACGCTTAAAGCGCACCTTGTCCAGACTCGTGTAGAACGGCGTCGCGCCGCGCGCCTCCTCATCGCCCATCAGCAGCACGCAGCAGTTCTGGGCGAGCATCTCGCACTGAATCACGCCGGGGACGACCGGGTTTCCCGGAAAATGCCCCTGCAAAAAGTACTCGTCGCCCGTAATCGTAATCTTGCCGTGGGCCTCGTCGCCCACCAGCTCGGCTTCGTCGAGCAAAAGCATCGGCTCGCGATGCGGTAACAGCTTCTTGAGCTCTTCTTTGTTCACGGATATCACCTATCCGATCCTCATGAGGCAGCTGCCAAACTCCACGAGGTCGCCGTCGGCCACGCAGATCTCGAGCACCTCGCCATCCGCCTCGGCCGTTACCTCGTTGAGAACCTTCATGGCCTCGATGATGCAGAGGGTCTCGCCGGCCTTGACCTTAGAGCCCACGTGCACAAACGGCTCGTCGCCCGGCGCCGGGGCAGCATAGAAAACGCCGACCATGGGAGCGGTCACCTCGGTGCCCTTGGGCTCCGGTGCGGCGGCAGGCGCCTGCGCGGCGGGCTCCGGTGCGGCGGCAGGCATGGCGACAGGAGCCACCGCCGGAGCAGTCACGGCACCCGGCATAGACATGGGCACGGCAACCGGCTGCGCGGCACTCGCACGCTCGAGTTCGACCGCGGTGCCATCGGGCTCCTCAACGCGCACGCGCGTGAGGCCGCGGTCCTCCATAACATCGGCTATCTCGGCAAGTCTTTTGGAATCCATGCTCTAGCTCCTCGTATATCTACGCAGCGCGATGGCGGCGTTGTGCCCGCCAAAGCCCAGGTTGGTCGAAAGCGCCCAGGTAAGGTCGGCGCGAACCGCGCGATTGGGCGTGTAGTCAAGATCGCAGGCGGGATCGGGCGTGTGGTAGTTAATGGTCGGCGGCACCACGCCCTGCTCGAGCGCCATGGCGCAGGCCATGACCTCGATGGCACCCGTGGCACCGATCATGTGGCCGGTCATCGACTTAGTCGACGAGACGTGCGCGGCGCGCGCCGCGTCCTCGCCGAGCGCACGCTTAATGCCCGCCGTCTCGGACGAATCGTTGAGCTTGGTCGAGGTGCCGTGGGCATTGATGTAGAGACCCTCGGAAGGCTTGACGTCGCCCTCGGTCACCGCCAGCGATATCGCGCGGGCAATGCCGGCAGCCTCGGGATCAGGGCTCGTGATGTGATAGGCATCATCGGTGTTGCCGTAGCCCACGACCTCGGCATAAATGTGCGCACCGCGCGCCTGCGCATGTTCCATGCTCTCGAGTACCAGCACGCAGGCGCCCTCGCCCATCACAAAGCCATCGCGGTCTGCATCGAACGGGCGGCAAGCCGTCGCGGGATCAGGGTTGGTGGTCAATGCGCGGCAGGACGTAAAGCCCGCAACGGCATCGGGGATAATTGCGGCCTCGGCACCGCCGGCGAGAATCGCATCGGCATAGCCGTGCTTGATGGCGCGGAACGCCTCGCCCACCGCATGGGCCGAGGTTGCGCACGCGGTCACCACGGGCAGGGTCGGGCCCTTTGCCTTATGGCGAATCGCGATGTTGCCCGAAGCCATGTTGGGAATCATCATCGCGATCATATAGGGCGATGCGCGGCGGGGCCCGCGGTCGGCAATCGTATGGACGTTGTCGACAAGCGTCTGCATGCCGCCCACGCCCGAGCCCACGTAGACGCCCAGGCGCTCGCGATCGATGGCGCCTTCGACATCAAAGCCCGCATCGTGCATCGCCTCGTCCGAAGCCGCCATCGCAAACTGAACGCAAGGGTCCAGATGCTTGGCGTCACGCTTGCCAAAGTACTCGTTGCCGTCAAAGCCCTTGACCTCGGCCGCCACCTTGACGGCAAATGCATCGGTATCGAAGTGCGTAATCGGGCCGATGCCGCACGTGCCAGCGCACATTGCCGCCCAGGTGGCAAGCGCGGTGTTGCCGAGCGGCGATACGGCACCTATGCCGGTGATTGCAACTCTCTGTTCCATCATGGTCTCCTCATCCAAGCCGTTCTTCGGCCCTGATTTCTACATCGCCATTCCGCCGTCAACGCGTACGACCTCGCCCGTAATGTAGGAAGCCGCATCGCTCGCCAAAAAGCGCACCACGCCGGCCACTTCCTCGGGGCGCGCCATGCGCTTAAGGGGAATCTGCTCCTCGGTTGCCGCACGAACCTTTTCCGAAAGCTTTGCCGTCATATCTGTCTCGACAAACCCGGGGGCGACCGCGTTCACTCGTACGCCGCGGGGCGCAAGCTCGCGCGCCACCGCCTTGGTCAAGCCGATCACGCCCGCCTTGGAGGCAGCGTAGTTGGCTTGCCCGGCATTGCCCATCAGGCCCACAACCGAGCTCATGTTGACGACGCAGCCGCCGCGCTGGCGCATAAAGGTCTTGGTGAGCGTGCGCGTCATGTTGAATGTTCCCTTGAGATTGACGTCGAGCACGCGGTCGAAGGCGTCATCGCCCATGCGCATGAGCAGGCCATCGCGGGTGATGCCAGCGTTGTTGACGAGCGCCCAAATGGAGCCAAAGTCGTTGAGGACCGCTTCCACGCACGCGTTGACGGCAGCGGGATCGGCCACGTCGCATTGATATGCGCGAGCTGTGGCACCAGCGGCCTCGCAGGCTTCGCACGTCTCGCGCGCCGCATCGACGCTGCCGGCATAGACGACGGCGATATCGTAGCCATCCTCCGCCAGACCGATAGCGCAGGCGCGGCCGATACCCCGCGAGCCGCCCGTGACCAGTGCCACGCGACGTAAGTCGTTGCGCTCGAGCGTGCCGTTGTTCAAATTGCCCATGTCATTCCTTTCGGGTTACAGCCCTGTGGACTATGCGAGCTCGTCGGCAATAGCTGCGACCTGCTCGGCTGTTTCGCACGAATACACGCAAACGTCGCTCAGCGTACGCTTGACCAGGCCGGACAGCGTTTTGCCAGGGCCAACCTCAATAAACGTGTCGATGCCCTGATCCTGCAGAGTATGCAGCGTGTCGACCCAGCGCACGGCATGACTCACCTGGTTGGCCAAGACATCCGATGCCGCTCGCGGATCCGCCGGATAGGGCGCCGCCGTCATGTTTGCCATGACCGGAATCAGCAGCGGAGACGGCGCGTGGCCGGCTTGGATATACGTCGCCAGCCCCTCAGTCGCCTCGGTCATATAGGGACTATGGAATGCACCCGACACCGCGACTTTCATAGCGCGGCCGCCAGCCCCTTTTACTAGGACGTCGAGCTCCTGCAGCGCCTCGGGCGCTCCGGCAACAACCGTCTGCTGCGGGCTGTTGTAGTTGACCGGCCAGCAGTCCTCGCCGGCCTGTTTTGCCAGGTTCTCGACTTGCTCCGCATCGAGCTTGATGACGGCGCGCATACCGCCCGGATGGCGCTCGGCAGCCGCGGCCATCAGCGCCGCGCGCTCGCACACGAGCTCAAAGCCCGCTCGCGTATCGAATGCCCCCGCAAAGGTGAGCGCGGCGACCTCGCCCAGCGAGAATCCCGCACAGGCGGCAGGCACCACGCCGCGCTCACGCAGAGCGGTAGCCGCTGCCAGGTCGTGAACGAACACGCACGGCTGCGTGTTCTCGGTCTGCGAGAGCTCCTCCTTGGAGGCGCTCCGGCACTGCTCGCTGGTCCCCGGGCGCACCTCGTCGACAATGGCGAACACCTCGGCGGCCGCCGGCGATGCCTCGATCAGGTCGACGCCCATCGCGGGGTGTTGGGCACCCTGGCCAGCAAACAGAAACGCTACGCTACCCATGCGGACGCACCCTTCAGGACGCGCTCGGCGCCATCGATCAGGTCGTCAACGATTTCACGTGCGCTCTGGCGCTCGTTGACCATGCCGGCAATCTGTCCACACAAAAACGAACCCTCTTCGTAATTGCCGTCCTTGGCGGCCTTGCGAAGGGCGCCCGTGCCCATGGCCCCGAGTTCCTCGACACTTACGCCCGCCGCCTCGCTCTTGGCGTAGGCGTTGGTAAAGGGGCTCTTGAGTGCACGCACCGGGTGTCCCGTCGAGCGGCCGGTCGCACGCGTCGAGGTGTCGTTGGCCTTCAAGACCATCTCCTTGTACTGCTCCGATACGGTGCACTCGTCTGCGATCAGAAAGCGCGTACCCACCTGCACGCCGGCGGCGCCCAGCATAAAGGCGGCCGCCACGCCGCGGCCGTCGGCAATACCGCCAGCGGCCACAACGGGAATGTCGACCGCATCGACGACCTGCGGCACCAGTGCCATCGTCGAGGTCTCGCCAATATGGCCGCCCGATTCGGTACCCTCGGCAACAACCGCCGTGGCTCCACGACGTGCCACGAGGCGCGCCAGCGCCACCGAGGCAACGACCGGGACGACCTTGATGCCCGCCTCGTTCCACGCCTTCATGTACTTGGCGGGATTGCCGGCGCCCGTCACGACGACCGGCACTCGCTCGTCAATCACGACCTGCGCGACCTCGTCGGCAAACGGGCTCATGAGCATGACGTTGACGCCAAAGGGCTTATCCGTCTTGGCGCGCAGCTCATGAATCTGGTCGCGAAGCCAGTTGGCGTCGGCGTTCATGGCCGCGATGATGCCTAAGCCACCCGCCTCGGACACTGCGGACGCCAGCGAGGCATCGGCAATCCAGGCCATACCGCCCTGGAACACGGGCTTTTCGATGCCGAGCAGATCGCAGAGAGGAGTCTTGAGCATCTCTACTTCTCCAATGCCGCCTCGACCGTATCGGCGAACTCGCCGACCGTCTTGGGGTTCTCCTCGGTATCGAGCTGGATGCCAAACTCGTCCTCGACGGCGACGAGGATCTCGACGGTGCCCAGGCTGTCGAGACCAATCTCCTCGAGCGTGGACTCGGGCTTCATCTCGACATCGTCAAGACCGGCGGTCTCGCGGATAACGTCGCAAACGCGCTCGAAGGTCTTCTGATCTGCCATGGTAGTTCTCCTTTGGTTGTGCCCTAGGGCGTTTTTATTTCCTATGTGCGACTACTTCCAACGAAGCAGATAGCCACCTATATCCAGACCGGCGCCAAATCCAACCAAGGCGATGGTGTCGCCTGTGTGAAGTGCACCGGCGTTTGCCAGCCGGTCGAGGGCAAGCGGAATGCATGCGCTCGAAATGTTGCCGATCTCGCGCAGCGTTCGAACCACGCGCTCGTCTGGCACGCCGAGGCGCTTGACCGCCTGACTCAGGATTCGTTCGTTAGCCTGATGGAATACAAAATGGTCGATGTCTTCGACCGAAATGCCCGCATCGCCCGCAAGCTTATGGACCGTGTCGCAGATGGCGTTGACGCCGAACTTGAACACGCGGCGGCCATTCATGGACAGCACGCTCTCGCTATCTGCAGAGGCCTTAAACGGCGAGGTGCCGACCAGACCGGGTACGCGCAACGTCTCGACGTCGGGCGCCGTCGAAAGCTCAACGGCAAGGGGGTTGTCTCCCCCAGCTCCAATCACTGCGGCGCCTGCCCCATCGCCAAAGAGCACGCAGGTGGCGCGGTCGGTCCAGTCGAGCGTGCGCGTCATCTGCTCGGCAGCAACGACAAGCACGCGCTCGGCACGGCCGCGGGCGATATAGCCCTCGGCGACATCGAGCGCAAACACGAAGCCGGCACAAGCCGCCGAGACATCGAAGGCAGGGCACGTCGCGCCCAGACGCTCGGCTACGGCACACGCCTCGGCGGGAACAAGGTGGTCACCCGTTGTCGTCGAGCAGACGATTAGATCCAGCTGGCTCGCGTCGATTCCGGACACCTGGAGTGCCCGCTCGCTCGCCGCTACGGCAAGGTCGTCGAGTGACTCGGTGGTGCAGACGTGGCGGCTCTTGATACCGGTGCGGGTAAAAATCCACTCATCCGAGGTATCGAGGAACTCAGATAGCTCGTCATTGGAAACACTGCGCTCAGGAAGCGCCGAGCCTGTTCCAAGAATCGTGAAACCCATCACTAACCTCCTTTGAGTTGTTGACGTGTTTACATCGACCAAGAGAGGATAGCGCATTTTAGTCGTTGTTGACGTGTTAACATTAAATTGTCCAAATGCGACAAAGGCTTCACATTGTGTCTATCTCTCGACACCATTGCGCGATTGCCTTATTAACTTAGGAGGTAGCAGCTGTTATGGATTCTCGTTTAACGATAGTCGACGTAACCGGATCGACCAACGATGACCTGCTCGAAGCAGGAAAACAGGGAGAGCCGCACGGCACGGGACTTGCCGCCCGGACTCAGACGGCAGGACGCGGCCGGCGCGGCCACAAGTGGGATTCAACCGCCGGCAACCTATTGCTTTCGATTGTCCTGCGTCCATGCGTTAATCCTGCAAAGTACTCTGGTCTTGCCGCCATCAGCGGCTTAGCGGTGCTCGAGGCGCTCGAAAAGCAGGGTCTTGCAAACGAGATTGGCCTCAAATGGCCCAACGACCTGGTCGCGCGAGGACGCAAGCTCGGCGGCATTCTGGTCGAGGCCGCACGCGATAACGAAGGCAAACCTTTCGCCGTCTGCGGCATTGGCGTCAACGTAAACTACACGCCCCAAGAGGTGCCCGATGGCGGCCTGGCGGCAATTGGCCTCTCGGATCTCAACGAGAACGTTCCCGCCGTCGACATGCTCCTCGATGAGGTCTATCACGCAGTTATAGACGCTGTAGATGCCTGGGCAGAGCGCCTCACCGCCAAGGAAGAAGACGCCGGTCCGCTCGCGCCCGTCCACGATGAATATATCGCTCACCTCAATTGGATCGGGGAGCACGTTATCGCCCGCTCCCCCGCTGGGGACGAGCTGGCGCGTGGCATCTTTCAAACGGTCGATGGCTTTGGTCGCGCGTGCATCGAAACGGAAGACGGCTTTCGATCCTTCCATTTTGAGGAGGCATCGCTGCGTCCCTTGAGCGAATAGGGCGCCGCAACCACCTACTCGGCAGCATTACCCCACAGTCCAAACCATCATTCAAAACAAAAGGGCCCCGCTGCCGTAGCGGCAGCGGGGCCCTTTGAGCTATGAGCGATATCGCTTAGAGCTTGATGTCGATGTCGACGCCAGCGGGGAGGTCGAGACGCATGAGCGAATCAACGGTGCCCGAGGTGGGGTCGAGGATGTCGATGAGGCGCTTGTGGGTGCGCATCTCGAACTGCTCACGGGAGTCCTTGTTCACGTGCGGCGAGCG
>CABUSE010000025.1 GCA_902494135.1 uncultured Collinsella sp.
GCAAAGCTGGCCTCGGAGCGCGACAGGCGGTTTACGAACACCGCACGCGCCAGGCGCAGGTCCTCGGCGGCATACCAGAGCTTAACCGTCGTAGGCTGCGGGCCGGCCTCGGCGTCGACCACAAACAGAGCCGTCTCGCAAACGCTCATCGCGGCAAAGGCGTCGCCGATAAAATCGGGATAGCACGGGGCATCGAGCACATTGATGCGCGCGCCCTTCCAGTCGATCGGTGCAATGGTCGTCGAGATGGAAAATGCACGCTTGACCTCTTCGGGGTCATAGTCGAGCGTAGGCTTGGTGCCGTCGTGGCCGCCCAGGCGGGCGGTCTTGCCAGAAAGGTGGAGCATGGCCTCGGCGAGTGAGGTCTTGCCCACCCCGCCTTGGCCTACGAGCACCACGTTCCTTACGTTACCGGTCTTGGGAGCACCCATGATGACCTCCTTGCAGGGCCGCGCGCAATGCGCGACGCCAACGGGGAGAGTTCGCGGTCGGTGCCGTCCCGGGAGCAGCATGGTCGGCAACCGAGCCGACTCACCCTCCAAATGTCCTATGCCACCACCCTACCCTCACGGGCGGCTGTCCATGCATACCTTTCGGCGCACGTATGAATACGGGCGGCGAGAGGAAGGGGGACGCATGCGAGGCGATTATTGGACCCCGCCGATGCAAATAAAATGCCGCCGCAGGCCGTAAGACCTGCGGCGGCTTCGCCTCAATTAATAGTTGAGCAAATAGCTGAGCCTACCCCTCGATACGGCTCAAGAACTCACGGGTACGCTGCTCGCGCGGATGGTCGATGACCTGCTCGGCAGGACCCTCCTCGACAATACGGCCGCCGTCCATAAAGACCACGCGGTCGGCGACATCGCGCGCAAACTGCATCGCGTGGGTCACGATTACCATCGTCATATTCTGCGCCGCCAGGTCCTTAATTACACGCAGCACCTCGGCCGTCAGCTCGGGGTCGAGCGCCGAGGTCGGCTCGTCAAAGAATAGGATTTCCGGATCGAGTGCCAGGGCGCGGGCAATACTCACGCGCTGCTGCTGACCGCCCGAAAGCTCACACGGCACCTTGTTCTCGTTGCCCGTCAGCCCCATTTGCGCAATCAGCTCGCGAGCGCGGGCTTCCGCCTGCTCGCGCGGGCGCTTAAGCACGCGAATCGGCGCATCGGTGATGTTTTTCATCACGGTATAATGCGGGAACAGGTTGTAATTTTGGAACACCAGGCCGAATCGCGAGCGCGCCTGCTTGGGCACATCGCCCTTCGCATAGACCGCGCCCGAACCCTCATCCGTCGCAACGGCAAGGTCGCCAAACGAGAGCGAGCCTCCGTCGAGTGTCTCGAGCAGCGTGGCACACCGCAGCAGCGTGGACTTGCCGCCACCCGAAGGCCCGATAATCGCCACGACCTCGCCACGCTTCACCTCAAGCGAGATATCCTTGAGCACCTCATTGCCGCCAAACGCCTTACGCGCGTTCGATATATTCATTACCGAATTAATCATGGTAGTAATCCAATTTTTTCTCGGCGGCGCCCAGCAGCATCTCGACGACGAAATTAAAGACCCAGTAAATCAGCGCCGCGATCGCAAACGGCACCATGCTCACCTGCGAGGCGACCAGCGCCTTGGCCGTCGAGAACATCTCACCCACGCCAATGGCAAACGCCAGCGACGTGTCCTTGACCAGCGTGATGATCTCGTTGCCCATCGCCGGCAGAATACGCTTGGCGACCTGCGGCATCACGATATACAGAAACGTCTGCACGCGCGAATAGCCCAGCACCTCGGCAGCCTCGTATTGACCGCGCGGAATGGACTGCAAGCCCGAGCGATAGATCTCGGCAAAGTAACCGGCGTAGTTGATGATGAACGCCACGACGCACGCCGTCCACTTGGAATCGGGCGTGAGCGAAATGCCAAACACGTAGTACGGGGCAAAGTAGATGGCAAACATCTGCAGCATGAGCGGCGTACCGCGCATGACCGAAATGTAGATGCGCGCAATCCAGCGAAGCGGCGCGATTTTGCTCATGCGCATAAACGCCACGGGGATTCCCAGCGGAATCGACCCCAGCAGTGTCAGCACAAACAACTGCAAACTGACCAAGAATCCCTGGCCAAGCATCTGCATCATGACCTGAATAGACATTACTTGAGCACCCAATTATCGAAAGATAGACCATAGCTTGAATACTTGTCGCAGAGATCCTTAACCGTACCGTCATCGTAGAGTGCCTTGAGCGACTCGGTCACGGCGTCGGCCGACTTGGTGTCGCCCTTCTTAAAGCCGACGGCGTAGTGCTCGCTGGACAGCGGCTCATCAAGCTGCGTATAAGCATCGGGCTTGGCGGCAAGCTGATACTGGGCAATCGAAAGGTCGCAAGCCACGGCATCGACCGCGCCGCTCTCGAGCTGCATAAACGCCGTGTTGTACTCACCGATGGTGTCGAGCGTGGCAAACGTCGCCGCCAGATCCTTCTGGTCACCCTCAAGCACATCCTGCGCAGCGGAATCGGTCTGGGTAATCACGGTCTTGCCGGCAAGATCGTCCCAGCTCTTGATGCCTGCATCCTTCTTTACCACCAGCACCTGCTCGTTGAGCATGTACGGCTCGGAGAACGTGTAGTCGTCCTCGCGGCCCTCCATGGTAAAGCCGTTCCAGATACAGTTGATGGCGCCCGAGTTGAGCAGCGTATCCTTGGCATCCCAGTCGATGGCCTCGTATTTGACCTCCCAGCCCTGCTTATCGGCAACAGCCTTGGCCAGATCGAGATCAAAGCCGGTGTACTCGCCATCGTCGCCCACAAAGCCGTACGGAGGATAGGACTTATCAAAGCCCACCACGAGCTTCTTGGACTCCGCAGCGCCCTTCACATCCTTGGCCGCGGCAGAGCCAGCAGCGGAGCCCTTGCCGGCACCACCGCCGCAACCGACAAGACCAAGGCCAAGCACCGTAGCGAGCGAGCCGGCTAGACCAACAAACTGACGACGAGACATATCGGTGTTCATGGTATCCCCCCTTGATGGCACTTTAGTTAAGTAAAGTGATTCGTGTAACGTCCAGAATCATACACTTTAGCGTGATAGAGCACAAGGCGAGTTTGCCCGCCGCGTGAGGGGTGTGGGGGTTAAGTTTCCTGCTCTACAGTCCTGCTCACGACGGAGGCCACATTAAGTGGCCTCCTGTTCGTGCGGAACTCGCGATAAACTTAACCCCCACACCCCTCACGCGGCGGGCAACCGTCGTTGGGCTTATCGCTAACACGATTAAACCGCTTGCATATCGTCTGCTGGCTTGGCACGGTACAATACTTGCAGCTTTAATTCATGAATTAGTGGAGTTATTGATGGCAGAATCTCGTGCGGAGCGTAGAGCTCGTCGTGCTTTGGTGGAGGCGGTTGAGGGGTCGAAGGAGGAGAAATCTTCTACGAAATCCAAGTCTTCTAAAGCTGCAAAAAGCAAATCGGCTAAGGGCAAGGCTAAGGCCAAGCGTCCCGGCTCTCGTCGGAACGAGGATAAGGCATCTCAGACTCGCTCCAAGCGCCCGTATAAGAATCCGGCTCCGCCTGCGCGCAAGGCCGTTGATCCCAAGTCTCCTTGTTCCATCATGAAAGCTTGCGGTGGGTGTACAGCGCTCAATCGTCCTTATAAGAAGCAGCTCGCCGCCAAGCAGGCTGCTATGGAGGAGCTTTTTGCTTCGCTTTGTGAGCGTGAAGACATTGCTGTAGATCCTATTCGCGGTATGGGAGTCACCCTGGGCGACCCGGGCAAATATCCTGCGCCGCGCGGTTTTCGCCATAAGGCCGCCACTCCCTTTGCTCCCGGTAAGGAGGGCGCTGTCCGTTGCGGTTTCTTTGAGCGCGGCACGCACAAGATCGTTGCCGTACCCGAATGCCCCGTCGAGGCACCGGGCGCCCGTCAGATTCTCAACGGCATCGCACGCGAAGCTGAGCGGCTGCATATTCCCGCCTTTAATGAGGACAAGCATCTTGGTTTGCTTCGCTATGCCGTCGTCCGCTGCGGTTGGCGTACCGACCAGGTCATGGTCACGCTCGTGACCGCTCAGCGCGACTTGCCGCATGCGCAGGAGTTCTTTGAGGCTGTCGCCGCACTCGATCCGCGCATCGTCACCGTCGCCCAAAACATCAACGGACGCCCCGGCAACGCCATCCTCGGCGAGGAAACCCGCATCGTGTATGGCGCCGAATGCATGCGCGACCAGCTACTCGGCTGCGAGTTCGATATCTCCCCCACCGCGTTCTACCAGACCAACCCGCAACAGACCGAGCTGCTCTATCAGCTCGCTATCGACGGCATGGATTTGCACCAGGGCGATGTGCTCATGGATGCCTACTGTGGCAGCGGTACCATCGGTCTTTGCGCAGTTAAAGATGCCCAGAAAAAGGGCATCGGCATTATGCTGCTCGGCGTGGAGCGCAACCCGGCGGGCATTGCCGACGCACGTCGCAATGCCGAGCTCAACGGCCTCACCCGCAGCGCCTGGTTTATGGCCGACGACGCCACCGATTGCATCCTGGATGCCGCCGATAACAACGAGCGGGTCGATGTCCTTTCCATCGATCCGCCGCGCGCCGGCTCTACCCCCGAGTTCCTCGAAGCTGCCTGCGCGCTTAAGCCGCGCCGCATCACCTATATCAGCTGCAACCCCGTAACTCAAGAGCGCGACCTGCATCAGCTCCTCGACGGAGGCTATTGCCTGCTCAAGATCACGCCCGTCGACATGTTCCCTCACACCGACCACACCGAAACCGTAGCGGTCCTCGAACGCCGCTAACCGACCTCAGTAGATTTTTGGGACAAGAAAGGGGGCGACCCGCCTGGGCCGCCCCCTTCGCTTGGTTTATAAACTCCGCTACATCCCATTGCGCAGATCGCACACGCCGGCTGCCGCCATCTCGCGCAGCAGCGTCTCGCGGTCGCGCGTCACGATCAAATCTAGCGGGAAGTGAATCTCGTCGAGCATCTTGCGCGCGTGATCGAGCTTGCCAATGGCCATGCCAATGTGGGCATCGGTTGACACGCCAATGCCCACGCCCAGCTCGGCGCAGCGCTCGGCGATCTTGCGGCATACGGCCCAATGCTCAGTGTCGACACCGCGTTCAAGACTATGGTTGTTGATCTCGATAATCTTGTGCTTGGCCTTAGCTGCCAACAGCACCTCGTCGATATCGAACGGCACGCCCGAACGCCCCGTGTGACCCAGCATGAACACCTTGGGGTGCTCCAGGGCATTGATATACATCTCGGTCGTCTGGGCCAGCGTCGCGCCTTCAGCAATCTGCGGATTATGCACGCTCGCAACCAAATAATCCAAATTTCGCGTAACCAAATCGAACAGCGAATGCTGACGGCTGTACGAATCACCGGCAATATCGAGCGTGACAGGAGTGTCCTCGCCAAACAGGCTTCCGTCCAGCGAAACGATATCGGCCTCGGCACCACGCAGCACCAGCACGCCGCTCCAAATGCGCGGCCAGATATCCTGGTTGATAAAGAATTGGTAACTGCGCAGGTCATTGGGGCAAGCCGTAACCATAGAGCTCAGATGGTCGGCAGATCCGAGCACCTGCAGGCCACGCTCTGCCGCCCAGTACACATTCTCCTCAATGGTCGAATATGCATGCGCAGAGAATATCGTATGGGTATGAATGTCACAAGAAAGCAGGTAGGGCATCAGGTCTCCTTATCTGGCACGGCCGTCGCTTATATTCATTGTACGCATAGCCTTCGATAGTCGTAAAACCACTCCATCCCAAAGACACAACGTCCATGACAACGGGGTCTGGCTTAACACCAAACCCCGTTTCACGTAAAACATTGTAGGCAGAGCGCTTTACTTTTAACGATACTCGTCCGCCAACTGTTTCCAAGCGGGTAGCGAATTGATAATCGTTTCGTAACTCACGCAATAGCCCAGGCGGAACCAACCCGGCATACCAAAGCTGTCCGAGGGAACCGCAAGCAACTCATACTTCTTTGCACGCTCGCAAAACGCATTCGCATCGGGTTCCAGCGCCTTCACCCACAGGTAGAATGCACCATCCGGCTCAACATAGGTGTAGCCGTACTCCGCTAGTGCGTCGGTAAGCGCGGTGCGGTTGCGCGCATAGGCCTCGACATCGCTCGGCTCATCGATGCAATCGATGATTACGCGCTGGAAGAGTGCCGGTGCGCATACAAAACCTAGCGTACGGGCAGCACCCGCAACAGCCGGCATCAGACGGGCAGCCTGCGGATTGGTGTTGGGAACCAAGATCCACCCCACGCGCTCGCCAGGTAGCGATAGCGACTTAGAATACGAGTAGCACACCACGGTGTTCTCGTAGATCGAGGGCACCCAAGGCACCTCGGCACCGTACACAATCTCGCGGTACGGCTCATCCGAGATGAGCATAATCGGATTCTCGGGATCGCGCTGAGCGTTGGCCTCGCGCAGAACATTGGCCAGTCGCGTCAGCGTGTCGCATGTATATACGGCACCGGTCGGATTGTTGGGAGAGTCAATGATGACGGCCGCCGTCTTATCGCTGATCGCCTTGAGCACGTTGTCCACGCTCAGCTGGAACGTATCTTCATCGGCGAGCGCCTCAACACACGTACAGCCGGCCTTCTCAATCCAAACGCGATACTCCGGAAAGTACGGGGCGATAACAATAACCTCGTCGCCCGGGTTCGTAACGGCGTTGAGCGTGCAGGTGAGCGAAGCCGCGGCACCCACCGTCATAAATACGTCTTTGCCCTCATAGCTCGTGCCAAAGCGGCGGTTGAGCGATTCGGCCACAGCGGCACGACATTGCGGCAGGCCCGGTGCGGGCGTGTAGCCGTGCAGCTGGTCGCTCGGCAGCTCCAGGGCCTTCTTAATCGACTCAGCCACAGCAGCGGGCGCCGGAACGCTCGGATTGCCCAGCGAAAAATCGAATACGTTTTCCGCACCGATCTGCGCCTTGCGCTCAAGGCCATAGCTAAAAATCTCACGGATGATGGAGCTTTCCGCGCCGCGAGCATACATAGTTTCGTTGATCATCTGTTCCCCTTTCGCATAGGCGCTATTGTACGCTTTAGCCGAGCAAAGTGCCGCAGCAATGTTGATTGGGGACAGACTTAAATGCGTGAAAACGCTCATTTAAGTCTGTCCCCAATCAACAGACGGCCCCATATCGCTCAAAAGAAAAAACCTCCGCAGGTTTCCCCGCGGAGGCTTTTGCCACAAAGACTATTTGTCGGTGTCGGCACCGACGACGGCATGGTCATCGTCAGCATCATCGGATGCGGCTTCGGCATCCTCCTGCATGGCCGCCTGCGCAAAGGCCGCGGCATCAGCCGCCAGCTCCTCCTCGCTCATGCGAGGCACGCGCTTCTTGGTCGGCATGCCGGCCGCCTTGGCATTGCGCTCCTCCTTGGCCGCCAGGATATCGCCCTCGCGCTCAAGGTAGGCGTCCCACTCGTTATCGAGCAGGGCATTCACGGCATCGCCCTCGACAGTCTCGCGCTCAAGCAGCACCTTCGCCATCAGATCGAGCTGATCGCGACGGGCATCCAAGATCTCGACAGCACGACGATGGGCCTCGCGCATGATGCGCTGAACCTCGATATCAATGCGGCGCGCCGTCTCCTCGGAGTAATCCTGGTGATCGGCGTAATCGCGACCAAGGAACACCTGATGTTGCGCCTCGCCAAACACTTGCGTGCCCAGCTCCTCGCTCATGCCCAGGCGCGTGACCATCTCGCGCGCCATCTTGGTTGCGCGCTCCAGATCGTTGCTCGCGCCCGACGTAATATCATCGCACATGAGCTCCTCGGCAACGCGACCGCCCAAGAACACGGCAAGCTCGTCGAGCATCTCGTTCTTGGTCTTGAGGAAGTGGTCCTCCTGCGGAAGCTGCAGCGTGTAGCCCAGCGCCTGGCCGCGGCTGACGATCGAGATCTTGTGGACCGGATCGGAGTGCTCCAGGATGTGGCCCACCAGGGCGTGACCGCTCTCGTGGTAGGCAATCGTGGTGCGCTCGGCCTCGGTCATCACGCGACCCTTGCGCTGCGGTCCGGCAATCACGCGCTCCATCGATTCCTCGACCTCGTCCATCGAGATCACGGAACGATGACGGCGAGCGGCCAGCAGCGCAGACTCGTTGAGCAGGTTCGCTAAATCGGCACCAGTAAAGCCAACGGTCATCTGGGCGAGCTTCTCAAACTTAACGTCCTCGTCCATCGGCTTGTTCTCGGCATGCACGCGCAAAATCTGCTCGCGGCCTTTCACGTCCGGACGGTCGACCGTAACCTGACGGTCAAAACGGCCGGGACGCAGCAGCGCCGGATCCAGAATGTCGGGGCGGTTGGTGGCGGCGATCAGGATGACCGACTCGCTCTCCTCAAAACCGTCCATCTCGACCAGCAGCTGGTTGAGCGTCTGCTCGCGCTCGTCGTGGCCGCCGCCCAAGCCGGCTCCGCGCTGACGTCCCACGGCATCGATCTCATCGATGAAGATGATCGACGGGGCCTGGGACTTGGCCTCCTTAAAGAGGTCACGCACACGGCTGGCGCCGACACCTACGAACATCTCGACAAAGTCGGAACCCGAGATGCTAAAGAACGGCACGCCCGCCTCGCCGGCAACGGCCTTGGCCAGCAGCGTTTTACCGGTGCCCGGAGGGCCAACCAGCAACACGCCACGCGGGATCTTGGCGCCCAGCTTGCGATAGCGATCCGGATCGCTCAAAAAGTCACGGATCTCCTCGAGCTCCTCGACTGCCTCGTCCACGCCGGCAACGTCTTCAAACTTGACCTTGGGGCGTGTGGCCTCGTTGGTCTTGGCGTTGGTCTTGCCAAACTGCATGTTCCTGTTGTTGGCGCCCATCATCTGGCGCATAAAGTAGAACATGATGGCGATAAGGGCGATCGTCGGAAGCACACTCATCGCCAAGTCGCCCCAAAAATCGGGATCGTTGGTGTTGACGATGTACTTGGTATCGGGGTGCTCCGCCATGAGCTCGGCAAGCGAATCGGAGCCGACATAGGTCGAGGAGAAGCTCTTGAGCTCGCTCGTATCGCCCTTGTCCTTCTTCGTCTTCCAGTAATGACCCGTCACGCTTCCGTCTTGAACCGTATAGGTCAGATCTTCGACGCGATCCTGCTTGATGGCGCTCACCATCTCGCTCGTCGCGAGCTTAACGGTATTGCTGGAATTGGCAAAGCCGGAGCCCATGTTAAAGAAGGCGTAGCCCAGAAGCGCGCAAGCCAAAATAAAATACAGCCAGCCCGTACGCGTGGGCTTCTTGCCTCCGGGCATCCCCGGGATCTTAGGCTCCCGGGGAGTCTGGGAATTGTTATCGTTATGGTCGTCGGGCATCTTACGAATAAACCTCCGGTTTCAAAATGCCCAGATACGGAAGGTTACGATAGCGCTCGGCATAGTCGAGGCCGTAGCCCACCACAAAGGCATCGGGGCAATGGGTTCCAACATACTTGGGCGTGATGGCCGAGACGCGGTCCTCAACGTCCTTCCACAGGAAGGCGGCGACCTCCAGAGAAGCGGGCTTGCGGCTCTCGAGGTTCTTCATCAGATACTTGAGCGTCAGGCCCGAGTCCAGAATGTCCTCGACGATCAGCACGTCGCGACCGCGGATGTCGATATCCAGGTCCTTAATGATACGCACGATACCCGAGGACTTCACACCGTCGCCATAGCTCGAAACAGCCATGAAATCGATGTTGGTCGGCAGCTCGATCTTGCGCATCAGGTCGCCCATAAAGACCACGGCGCCGCGTAGGACCGCGATCAGCACCAGATCCTTACCCGCGTAGTCGCGCGTAATCTCCTCGCCCAGGCGAGAGACGATACCGTCGATATCCTCCTGCGTAAACAGAACCTTCTCGATATCCGGATGTTGAGAAGCCATGACAACCCTTTCTTGTGCTTATCGCCCACACACCGCCGTATGGACGCGAACTTCACATTCTAGCAGCGCACGGGGAATATTTTCCAGCCCGTACGCCATCAGCGCGGGAATACCGTCAACGTCGCACAGAATAGCTGGCGTGGGACGCTATTCCGCATCGACCACACGAAGCAGATATGCCACGCGCGTTGCGGCCGTGCACTTAAAACGCTCGTCCGCGCGAACTCCGGCGACCCACACCACGGCACCCCCCGGGGCCGTCCTCACCATGGGCACGCCGGCGCGCTCGGAAACGGGAATGCGAGCCTCACCTAGCAAGTCGGATACTTTCTTGCTTCGGCCACTCATCCCTAACGGGCACATCACGTCTCCCGGTGCGGGACCGTCCACCCACAGGCGCGCCAATCGCGCCTCGGCAGGGATCTCGCCACGCGAGCCCGCCAGGATCCGCTCACTATCGCTGTCGGCAAAACCCAGGGCAGCCGCGTCTACCAAAGCTGTCGCTTCCCCGGCAGCCGCGAGCTCACGGGCGCGGCGCACGATGTCGCATCCCGGCTCAACGACCATCGACTCTGCGACCAGCATACGTCCCCCGCCCAACGGCAAACGACCGGGCACGGTAACCCAGTCCGCGACCAGGCCCTCGCGAGCCACCGGCGCCTTAAACGCCAGCATGCCAAACTCAATGCGTGCGTCAATCCCCGCCGGAAGCGTGACCGAGCCGGCACCCTCGGCAACGCAGGAAAGGACTCGCTCCACATGTCGCATCTCGGGACGAGCATCCGGATCGATGCGTTTGATCGCCAGTCGCACGATGCGCCGCGCGATTACCACCTCGGCCGCAGCAAGGCGCCTGGCATCGAGCACCAGCGCGCCCGCTGCCTCTTTGCGCAAACAGCTTCGAAACGCCCGTGCCGACAGCTGGGATAGAAACGCATCTTCATCACCCAAGATCTCACAGGCGGCGCCAATCGTCTTGCACACGCTCGCATTACGCTGTGCCACCACCGGCATTACCCGATGGCGCACGTAGTTTCGCAGATACGAGATATCCTCATTGCTCTCGTCTTCACGCCACGGCTGACCATGTACCTGTAGATAGCCCACGAGCTCGCCATGAGTTAGGTCGAGCAAGGGACGCACCACGATATTCCTCCGACGAGGAATGCTCGATAGGCCAGCGGGCCCCGAACCCTTAATCGCGTTCATCAAAAACGTTTCCGCGCGATCCGAAGACGTGTGCGCGGTGCAGATACGAGCCGCCGTTCGCGGTGCCCCCGTCTGGGCGCAGAGTTCGCGAACATACCTCCGCGCCGCGGCATAGCGCACCTCGCGGGCCGCGGCCTCAATATTGCCCGACTCCCCATCAAAATAAGCGTGCTCCACACACAGCGGTAAACCATATTTCGCGCAGAGCTCACGCACAAAGGTCTCGTCGCCATCGGACGCCCTGCCGCGCAGATGATGGTTTACATGCAGCACATGCAGGCGCTCGCGAGCAATGGGGGCAACACCGCGTCCGTCTTGGATATCCAGCTTTGATGTGCACGCCATAAGAAGCAGTGCCGTCGAGTCCGCGCCGCCTGATACCATGAGCACGACAGGAGCAGCCTGCTGCCTCGTCCGGGTCTCATCGACTGCCCCAGGCACGGCATGGTGTCCATAATGCTGAGATACCGTAGGCATTTGCTTCCTCCTCTATTGGTCCGCACCCATTGTATCCTTTGGAATCTTATGTCTCGTCTGCACCTTCATATCCTCGGCAGTGGCTCTAAAGGCAACTGCGCACTCATCGAGGGCCCGCAGGGGCTCATTATGGTCGATGACGGACTGTCTCGCCGCGAGACATTAAAGCGCATAGCAGAACTGGGGCTCTCGACAGACAAGGTCTCGGCTCTTCTCATTACTCATGAGCATAGCGATCACATCAAGGGCCTCGATGTCTGGTGCAAGCACTGGCACGGCCCCCTCTTTGCCAGCAGGGGCACTCTTTCGAACAAAGAAAATCTTTCGCATCTGCCTGTCGAGGAATTCGATCCCGGCGACGCCCTATCCATTGCCGGCATCCACGTGCAAACCTACTCAACATCACACGATGTCATCAATCCAGTCGGTTATCGATTCGACGCCCTCGATGATTCCATCGGCTTTGCCACCGACACCGGAGAGCTATCGGGCCAAGCCATGAACACCCTCAAAGATTGTCGAGTCCTCGCGCTCGAAAGCAACCACGATGTGACCATGCTGCGCGAGGGAGAATATCCCCGCTTTCTTCAGGAGCGCATCCTGTCTGCAAGGGGACACCTCTCCAATAGCCAAGCCGCCGAAGCCGCGCGCGAACTTGTTACCGATCGCACCGAACAGCTCATCGCCATGCACATCAGCCAGGACAATAATCGTCCAAGCCTTACCGTCAAAAGCTATGCCAAAGCTCTGGCCGCAACCCTGGATGACGAGGTCGGCAGCTCCGCAACCCTTCTCCAAGAATCGCGAAAACTCTCGATACGCCCTGCGAGTCAGTATCAACCGGCAACCATTCAATAGACTGTCCCAGACAGCAAAAGGGGCCGAGAATCACTTCCCAGCCCCTTTTGCTGTCTTTTAATAGCGCAGAACACCAACGAAGTTAGTCGATGGAGATCTTCGTAACGTTCTTCTTCTCGACGATCTTGGGAACCGTAACAGTCAGGATGCCGTCAGCGTACTTAGCCGAGAGGCCCTCGCTCGAAGCGTCCTTTAGATACACGCCACGCGTCGCGCTGTACGAGCTGAACTCCTTCTGCAGGAAGTTCTTGCCCTCGTTCTCCTCGTCTTCCTCGACATTCACGCTAATGGACAGACGGCCCTCATTGAGCTCGACATCGATATCGTCCTTGGCGACGCCGGTCAGATAGGCCTTGACCTCATAGCCGTCGCCCTTATCCTCAACGTCAACGGGAAACGCCTTGGAAGCAATCGAGTTGTTTGCAAGGTCGGTCATATCATCAAACAGATCAAACAGCGAGCTAGCAGAGGGACGAACGCCAAAAACCGAACGATAAGGAACCATGCTTGCCATGTTTACCACTCCTTTTAAGGACTGCCGAGTCATCTTCTAGGTGACTGGGACTTCTTTTGACGCTCTTATATATGCCCACCCAGTGCTCATATATACATCGACTATAAAGTTTTTTGAGTCCAGTACTATAAGCATATCTAAGTGTGCGTGACTCAGGTTTTAGTTAGGTTAAGGTTCTTTGAACCAGAGCTTAAATAACGAGTATATTCGCAGCTACAAATAACAAGGGGCTTACAATGAGCGCGTACACGTTGTTGGTAACGAACTAAAGGGCATCATGGACGACCAAAACCAGAACAAAATGTTTATGCAGACGCAGGGGGAAGATAATTCCACGCAGCCGCCACGGTTCCATCGCCCCCACATCTCGCAAGAGCCCATTAATGATCCTGAGCCCGAGTATGTGACGAGAAATCGATATCAAACGCTCGAGGATGCCCAAACGGGACGTAAACATATGGGCGTCGCCTCGGGAGACCCTGTATATCTGAAAGACGCACCATTATCTAAAAACAGCACAGCTAGTGATGAGCCACTGAAAGCATCCGCCGCTCATCAACAAAGAGGTCCTCGACCAAAACAAACCTTAACGCATTCGGCTCGTTATCTCGAGACGCCAAAACAAGGAAAATCAATCTTCGTTTCGTCAAGTAAACGACGCAAGCAACATCGACTGGCAATCCTGCTTTTGGTCATTGCGGTCATAGCAGTTGCCCTTGTTATTCGATTTATCTTCTTTAAATAAAGGCTCAATACCAAAAACGATAAGATCGTCTGGTGTAATAGAGTCATTTACGCCCCGTAAACGCAAAAAAGGGGGAGGCCGCGAGGCCTCCCCCTTCTCAGTTCAAGCGTACGGCTCGGTGCCGTCCACCGGTCAGCGGCGCCCTGGCCTCCCACGGGCTGACCCCGCAGTA
>CABUSE010000026.1 GCA_902494135.1 uncultured Collinsella sp.
GCCGGGCCGTTGACGCCCAACAGCATGCCGAGCGCGATAAAGATGAGCAGGGTGGGGAAGGGGAGCTTTTTGCCGACGGGTTTGATGGTCAGGCACAAAATGATGACGAGGCCGATAAAGAGAAGGATCTGGTTCATGGATAGTGTCCGCTCCTGGGTGGTTGGCGTGGCACGGTCAGTTGTCTGTGGTTATTTGTACCCAAAGATGGTGGGTTGATGGGGTTGGATTGCGGGCGTGCGCGATATCGTCATAGACGGCTGCCGTCTTTGCCTCTGCTCGGAAACCCTTTCCAGCTTTATTGCAACGGAGTACAATGGGTAACGTTTAAGTTCAACTTGAAGTTTTAGTTGCGGCACCGGGCTTCGGCCGCAATGCAAGGAGAGGCGTACCATGGCGATCTATGTGACATCTGATGCTCACGGGCACGTGCGTGCGCTTGACGAGGCCCTGTCTAAGATCTCGTTGACGTCCGACGACACGCTGTACGTGCTGGGCGACATGATCGATCGCGGGCCCGATCCGGTCGGCGTTATTAAGCTCGTGCGCTCGCTGCCCAACGCCCGCGTGCTCAAGGGCAATCACGAGCAGATCATGCTCGATGCCATCATTGGCCAGGATCCGCTCGATGCCGAGACCTGGGATATCAACGGTGGCTGGACGACGCGCGAGCAGCTCAACGACATGGAATTTGAGGCATACGAGGAGCTCGTGCGATGGATGGCCGCGCTGCCGCTCTACGCGGTGGTCGAGACTGCCGAGCGGCCGTACCTGCTGGTGCACGCCGGCATTCAGACCGAGGCGGCGCGTGCGTTTTTGCTTGAGCATGGTGTCGATTGCGGCGACGGCGTCGGAGCGGTGGGTGCCGATCGCGAGCTGCTGCAGCAGATGCTCGCGGTGCAGTCGTCCGATGACCTGCTATGGATTCGTCACGGCTATTGGGATGTGCCGACCGGGCTGCTTTCTGCCGAGGGCAAGGGCCCGGTCGTGGTGAGCGGCCACACGCCCACGGTATCGCTTGGGCGCTATTGCGAGGTCGGTGGTCTGGCGGGGCTCGATGAGGAATCGGGACGCGGGCAGATCGTGCGCTTGGGCGGCGAGGACACTGCCGGTGTGCCCGATCGTATCGATATCGACTGCGCCGCCGCCACCGGCTCCGAGTTCGGTCGCGTGGGCATCCTGCGGCTCGATGATGGGGCGGAGTTCTACGCGAACATCAACCCGGGCGAATAACCTTGTTCCGCCGATCTACCGTAGCTAATTTGGGACGGGGCTTTTTTGACTACTTTCGGAGAGTAGCGCCTTCTTGCTCGGTAAGCGCTAGAAATGAGGAGCGTCTGCGTCCTCGACAGCGCGAAAATGCTCGAAAAACCGTCGCAACGGAGTCAAACGACGTCGCGGCGGTTCTTTTTTGGCTGCCCTCTGGCTAAGTGAGTAGACTTTTTTGGAAATGCCGAGCACCCAACATATTTGCCTCAATAAAACAGCAGGTCAAAGACTTGTGCTCTGTCGGTGTGGTCGGGGATTCGGTAAAAGTCTACTCACTTAGTTTTGCGTGATGCATATTGTTCGCAATGTGACCCCAGCCGGGGTGATTCCATCGCAAATTCCGGTGACCGTGGGCAGCTAATTAGGCGCCGTAGGGGTTGCGGTCGCGCTCAATGCGTTGGCGGATGTGGGCGTACTCGATAATCAGTAGCACCAGGAGTAGGACCATGATGGCTAGGTAGCTCACCACAGCGCCCATCATACCCAGCAGCTTAATCAGGATCACCGGGAGCACCACGCTCACGGCAAAGCAGATCAGGTAGATCTTGGTGACGTCTCCAGCGTGGCGCAGCACTGTGATGATGGCGTAGATAAAGTCGATGGCCGCGGTGATGCCGCCGGCGACGACCATCAGCAGCGCCAATGTGCGGTAGCGCTCAAAGTTGAGGCCGTACATATAGCTCATGAGGGGAATGCCGGGACCGGCCATAAATGCGGCGCACACGCCGGTGATGACCACGATCAGCGCCATAACAGCAACAATAATCAGGTCAAAGCGACGACGCTTGCGAGGATTAGCCCAAATGCTCGACAAGCGCAGGAGCTGCGGTTTATAGACAAATCCAATGCTCAACAGAATAGCCTGAGCTGGAAAAAACAGGGCATTAAAGTACAGCTGGTATTTGTAGGCCAGTGTTCCTTCCATCACAAACTTGGGCATGCTCTCGATAAGGTTGAACAGGAATAGCGCGCCAAAGAGTGGGGCGCAATGGACAAACAGGTGGCCGACCTCGCGCAGGCTCACGCGGCGGGATTTTTCGGTCTCGAGCAGGGCGAGCGGCGCGGTGACCAGCACGAGCGAGGCGATCGCGGCAATGCCCATGGCCATGGCCGCGATGGACATGCTGCGCGTGAGGAACAGTGCCACGCTAAAGACCGCGATGACGCCGACGGAGCGTAGCGTTTGGCTCATGCCAGCCAGGTAGAGCTTGTCGGCCTGCTGCAGGCGGCCTTCGTACACGTCGGCGACGCCGTCGATGACCTTATACAGGTAGACGCCCAGGCCGATCGTCGCCATCTGCGTGTCATAGCCGCGGGCGCTGCTGTACATGAGGCCGCAGCCTAGGGCGAGCGCTCCGCAAAGCCAGCGGTTGAGCTGGTAGGAGGCAAAGGACGTCTTTTCGTCGATGTCCGAGACCTGGAAATTGCGCACGCCGTAGTTGCACGCGATCATGATGAGCGTGCCGGTGACAAAGGCGATGGAGAATTTGCCTGCTTCTTCGGCGCCCACGAGTTGCGTAGACACGATGGTGAGCAGCGGAAACGCCAAACCCCACACGGCGGTGCCGAGGGTGTTCCAAAGATAGTCGCGACTGGTGGCGTGCTCCTCGTATTCCGCCTCCTGCATGGAGAGGCCGCCGCCGTAGACGGCGCCGAGCAGACGGTTCCACCAAGCGTTGACCATGCGGCGGACGGGGCCGGGCTCCCGATCGCGTTCGCGCCGGCGACGTGTGGCTTGGCTGCTATCGGGCCCGCCGGCGTTGCGCTGACTCAGCTCTTTGATGCGTGCGAGTTCCTCGGCAGTGTGCGAGGCAGGGAAGAGGCCGTTCTCGATGCGGCCGCCCTGGGCCTTCGCGGCGCCGTCTCTCGATGCAGCGGGGTTGGAGACGCCGTTGCGGCGAGCGATGGCGCGGCGAATGCTATCGAGGGGCGTGATGCTCAAAGCGGAGTCCTTTCTATTGCTGCGCTTTAGTATAGACGCGACGGTGTTCGTTCGTGTTTTTGAACGGATTGTTCAATAATTTCGGCGGGCGGCTGTAATTTGTCGGTAAACGTGCGGTATCCTGTTGAAGTTTTGTGACACCCCCGATGCCGCCCACGCGGTACCAAGGAGCTTCTACCTATGGACGTCGCCGCATTCTTACTGGCTCTTGTGCCGATTATTTGGCTGGTCGTGATGCTGCTGTGCTTTAAATGGCCAGCTTGGAAGGCCGCTATCGGATCGTTTGTCCTTTCGTGCTTGTTTGCCTTCGCATGGTGGCACCTGCCGGCAGCGCAGATCGCGACCGCCTCGCTCGAAGGTTTTTTGATGGCTCTGTGGCCCATCGTCCTGGTGATCATCGCCGCGGTGTTCACGTATAACCTGTGCGTTCGTACGGGCGCCATGGACGTGATCGGCAGCATGATCACCTCCATCAGCAGCGACCGCCGTCTGCTGGCGCTGCTCGTGGCTTGGTGCTTCGGTGGCTTTATGGAGGGCATGGCCGGCTTCGGTACCGCTGTCGCCATTCCCGCCGGCATGCTCGCGGGCCTGGGCTTTGAGGCCGTGCCTGCCGTGCTCATCTGCCTGCTGGCCAACGGCGTGCCCACGCCCTACGGCTCCATCGGCATCCCCACGGTGTCCGTTGCCGACCTGGTGGGTTTGGATTCCCTTCACCTAGCGACCGTTCAGCTGGTGCAGCTCGCACCGTTCTTTGTGGTGATGCCGCTATTTATTGTGCTGGTTGCGGGCCGTGTTGCCGATGACCAGGGCAATGCCGCGAGTGTGGGCGAGCGTCTGCACGGTGTTGCCGGCGTGGCGTTGCTCTCCGGCGTGTCGTTTGTCGGCGCGGCTCTGGTCGTTGCCATGTTTGTGGGCCCCGAGCTGGCCGTGGTCGTAGGATCCATCGTTTCGCTCGCGCTGACAGCTGCACTTGCCATGCGTGCCGAGAAGTCGGGGCATCTGGACGCACGCTTTCACATGAATATCGAGGCGGGGGAGAAGCTCACCGTTAAGTCGGCGCTTTCGGCCTGGTCGTGCTTCATCCTGATCTTTGTGTTGCTGCTGGGCACGTCTAATCTGGTGCCCGCTGTACATGCTGCGCTCGCGCCGTTTGCGAGCCATGTGCAGGTGTATTGCGGTGAGAATCCCGGTATGCTTACGTTTTCGTGGATCAACACGCCAGGCGTCTGGATTTTCCTGGCGGCGTTTGTCGGCGGTGCCATTCAGGGCGCTTCGCCGCGCATGATGGGCGAGGTGCTGGCCGCGACTGTGAAGCAGATGACGCCGACGGTGATCACGATGCTTTCGGTACTGGGCTGCGCCAAGGTGATGGGCTATGCCGGCATGATTTCGTCGATCAGTGCGTTTTGCATTGCGGTCGCCGGCGGTCTCTACCCGATTCTGGCTCCGTGGATCGGCGCAGTCGGTGCGTTCGTGACCGGCTCGGGCACGTCCTCGGGCATGCTGTTTGGTCCCATTCAGAGCCAGGCCGCCACTGCGCTGGGTGTGAGCGACTACTGGATGGTCGCATTGAACGCCCTGGGCGTCGCCGCTGGTAAGATGATCTCGCCGCAGACCCTCGCCATTGGTCTTGCCGCCGTGCACGTGCGCGGTAAGGATGCCGAACTCCTGGGCGCGGTGCTGCCCTACGCTGCCGGCATGCTGGTCCTGATGAGCGCCATAGCCATGCTCGGCCAAGGCCTGCCGCTGTAGTCGGCACTTAGGGACGTTCCTTATGTGCCGGCACTTTGGGAACGTCCCTAAGTGCCGGCATCCGGGGACATTCCTTGAATGTTGCCTGTTCAAGAGTGTCCCCAATGACTAGTTGTTTAAAAACGTCCCCAATGACTAGGCCGCTTGCCTGCGATTTTTGACCGTTGGGCGGGCTTGCCACCCTTGCCGCAAAAACGTTTTTGCATATCGGGTACAACGGGCTTTACGTGAGTAAAGTGCGCGCCGCGTCCACGTGTCGCGTTTTTAAAGGAGGCCCCATGCCTGGTGTTACCCCTGCAGAAGTTTTGTCCAACTTTGGTATTACGCTCGTTGAAGACCCCGCCGAGAATCAGCCCCGTCTGCTGGTCGATCTACCCGCCGCGGAGCTCGTCGAGCACGCTATCCGCCGCGAAGAAGGCCGCATGGCATCCAACGGCGCGCTGGTGATTGAGACGGGGGAGCGCACTGGTCGTTCTCCCAACGATCGCTTTATCGTTGACACCCCCGATGTTCACGACAAGATTGCCTGGGGCGCCGTCAATCGCCCGCTGTCCGTCGAGAGCTATGAGGCCATCAAGGCCGGCATCGTCGACTATCTCAACGAGCGCGACGTGTTCGTCACCCGCGGCATGGCAGGCGCCGACCGCAACCACACGCGTCGACTGCTCGTTGCCTGCGAGCGTGCCAGCCAGGCGCTCTTTATTAAGCAGATACTCGCCCGCCCGCTTGCCCGCGAAATCGCGCGCACCGGCGAGCCGGACTTTTGCGTGCTCGCCGCACCTGGCTACCAGTGCGACCCCGCCATCAAGGGCCTCAACTCTAGCGCCGCCGTGGTCATCAACTTCCAGGAACGCGTGATTCTGGTCGCCGGCACCGGCTACTCCGGCGAGATTAAAAAGTCGATCTTTAGCGTCATGAACTACCTGCTGCCCGTCGAGGACGACGTGCTGCCCATGCACTGCTCGGCCAGCATGGACCCCGTCACGCACGAGACCGCCGTGTTCTTTGGCCTGTCCGGTACCGGCAAGACCACGCTTTCGGCCAACCCCACGCGCCTACTGATCGGCGACGACGAGCACGGTTGGTCCGACATGGGCATCTTCAATATCGAGGGTGGCTGCTACGCCAAATGCGAGGGCCTGGACGCCTTCCACGAGCCCGAGATCTTCAACGCTGTCCGCTTTGGCGCGATCTGCGAAAACGTGGTGCTCGACGAGAACCGCAAGCCCAACTACGATGACATCTCGATCACGCACAACACGCGCGTGGCCTATCCCGTGGAGCACATTCCTAACGCGTGGACTAAGGGCATGGGCACCACTCCGAGTGTCGTGCTGTTCCTGACTTGCGACGCTTTTGGCGTGCTGCCGCCCATCTCGCGTCTGACGGCCGATGCCGCCATGTACCACTTTGTGACGGGCTTTACGGCTAAGATTCCCGGCACCGAGGTCGGCGTCACCGAGCCCACGCCCACGTTCTCTTCGCTGTTCGGCGAGCCGTTTATGCCGCTCGACCCCATGGTTTACGCCAAGATGCTTGGCGAGCGCATTGCCGACGGCCGCACGCGCGTGTACCTGGTCAACACCGGCTGGATTGGCGGCGGCTACGGCGTGGGTCATCGCATCGAGCTTGCCTACACGCGCGCCCTGGTGGCCCGCGCCCTCGACGGTACCATCGAGGACAGCGAGTTCGTGCACGACGACATCTTTAACGTCGACATTCCCACCACGTGCCACGGCGTACCCGACGGCATCCTGGTGCCGCGCCAGTATTGGCAGAGCACCGCTCGCTACGACGAGGCAGCGCACAACCTGGCGGTGATGTTCGAGGAGAACTTCGAGAAGAAGTACTCGCACCTGCCCGAGTCCGTCAAGGCCGCCGGCCCGCACGCACAGGTGCCCGCCGACGCCCGTCATCGCGGCCGCGGCCTGCTGGGGCTTCGCCACTAGCGTCGCCTCAGGTCCAAAACCACCACAAAGGGGACAGGTACCTTTGTGGCGGTTTTGCTCGCGCGGATGACTCGGGTTACAATACGCCTGATATATCGTCTCCTTCTCCGGATGGGGACAGCGTAAGCGCTCTTGTGACGGCACCGTAGGACTTTGAAGGTGGCCGTTGTAAGGGCGCTTTTTGTTTGAGCGCCCGTGTTGGCACGAATCGTGAAGGGAGCACGTATGAAGAGCTTTATTGCCGAGGATTCATTTTGGGAGCTGTTTCCGCAGGCGGCAATCGGTGTTGTGGTCGTGGAGGGCATGAAGCCCGCGGCTCAGATTCCTCAAGAGGACGTGGACACGATTGCAGCGCTGCTCGACCGTGCCAATATCGATGCGGAGCGCCATCTGACCAGCGATACTATCAGCGAAAACGCACCGGTCAAGGCATGGCGCGAGGCCTATCGTCTGTTCAAGACCAAAAAGGGCGCGCGTTGCTCAATCGAGAACCTGCTCAAACGCGTGCTCAAAGGCAAGCCGGTCGGTCATATCACACCGGCGGTGGATATTTACAACACGGTATCGCTGTCCTACGCGCTGCCCGTTGGCGGCGAGGATCTGCATGCGATTGAGGGAGATCTTCGCTTGAAGGTGACCGACGGTGGCGATGCGTTCCTGCCGCTTGGCGAGGAAGCGGATGATCCGACGCTGCCCGGCGAGCTCGCCTATATCGACGATGCGGGCGCCGTGTGCCGCTGCTGGAACTGGCGCGACGGCGTTCGAACGGCTCTGTCCGACGATTCGGCCGACGCGTTCCTGGCGATTGAGTGCGTAGAGCCCGAACGCATGGGGGACTGTCAGGCCGCCATCGACCGTCTTGCCGATTTGCTCGAGTGCTATCTGGGAGCGACGGTTGTCGTTAAGACGCTTGTGACCCGCGACAATCCCTGCGTGGAGCTGTAGCGGCGCCTAGAACCTATTGATGCCCAAAACCATCACAAAGGTGCCTGTCCCCTTTGTGGTGGTTTTTATGTTGATGAGTTAACAAATAGTGCGTGCGGGGCTTGTGATCGCTGGGTACGGCTAAGATGTTTACCCGTTAGCATTATGCAAGCGAAAGGCGGTCGTCTCCCATGCAGCAGAACGACGAGACACGTTTCGAGGACTTTGTCGGACTGATCAGCGGACTCTACAAGGAGATCCAGCGCATTAAGACATCTGAGGGCGCCAGGCTGGGCCTTAAGGGCTCCGACATCATGTGCCTGTACTATCTTGAGCGCAGCAAGGATGGCCTGACTGGTGCCGACCTCGCCCGCATGGCTGGCGTGACCCGCGCTGCCGTCTCGCGCACGCTGGCGCATCTGGAGGAGGGTGGCTACGTCGAGGTCGACGATTCGGGCGATGCCGCCGTTAAGTATCGCGCCCCGGTTCGCCTGACCACGTTGGGCGGCGAGAGCATGAACGAGGCCGATCGCATTATTCGCGAAGTGCTCGACGCCACCGGTAAGGCCATGGGTGTGGAGCAGCGCGAGCAAATGTATGCATCGCTGCGCACGATTCTCAACACCTTGCGCGAGCTGTAGGGCCGCCTAGGCATTTGCTTCCCATTAACAACTGCATCGTCCCGTTTGAGCGCGTATACCGTGCCGGGGCATTGCTGTCAAAATTCCCTGCGCGGGACCTGCGCAAGAAAGGATTCGCTATGTCCGTCCGCATTATTACCGATTCTGCAAGCGATATGTCGCCGGCCGAGCACCCGGCACTGGACGTTTTGCCGCTGTCCGTCACCTTTGGCACCGATGTGTACATGGATGGCGTCGACATCGATCACCAGCGCTTTTACGAGATGCTCGTGGAGCGCGATGAGCTGCCCAAGACCGGCCAGGTAAACCCGTACGCGTTTTCGCAGGCTATCGCCGAGGTTCGTGAGGCTGGCGACGAGGCTGTGATTATTACCGTGGGCGCTAAGCTCTCGGGCACCAATCAGAGCGCCCGTACCGCACTAGCCGAGGCGCCGGGCGGCGACGTGTTCGTGGTTGATAGCAACAACGTCACACTGGGCGAGCGCGTGCTGGTCGAGTATGCGCTGCGCTTGGTGGACGAGGGCCGTAGTGCGGCCCAGATCGCGGCGGCGGTCGAGGCCGTGCGCGACCGCGTGGTGGTTATCGGCCTGCTCGAGACGCTTGAGTATCTGGTGCGCGGCGGTCGTCTGTCTGCTGCGGCCGGCGCCGTGGGTACGCTGCTCAACGTAAAGCCCGTGGTAGCTGTCGAGGACGGTCTGATCGTGCAGCTGGGAAAGGCGCGCGGTTCCAAGAACGGCCGCAACCTGCTGAACCAAAAGGTCGAAATGGCGGGCGGTATCGACTTTTCCATGCCGCTTGCGCTCGGCTATACGGGTCTTTCGGATGCGGTGCTCAAGAAGTATATCGAGGACAGCGCGGCATTGTGGGCTGACCACGCCGAGGGCGAGCTGCCCGTCCACACCATCGGCGCCACCATCGGCACCCACGTGGGCCCCGGTGCCGTAGCCGTAGCCTTCTTCCAGCCCGCCAACTAACCGACCTGCCAACAAATGATCCCTTGGGGACGGAGGAAAACGGATCATCGACCGCACGGAGGTCGCGAATGATCCGTTTTCCTCCGTCCCCAAGGGATCATTTCTTTATGCTGTTAATGCGGAGAAGGGAGCGAGCGATGGCGTCTGAGGGCTTTTTTGAACGGGTGTATGAGGTGGTCGAGCAGATCCCCGAGGGGATGGTCGCCACGTACGGTCAGGTGGCGCTGCTCGCCGGTCGCCCGCGAAGTGCGCGCTATGTGGGGTATGCGCTGCATAGCAATCCGCGCCCCGGCGAGATTCCCTGTCATCGCGTGGTGTTTGCCGATGGTCGCATTTGTGAGGGCTTTGCCTTTGGCGGTCCCGATGCTCAGCGTGAGCTTTTGTTAGGGGAGGGTGTGGCGTTTAAGGACGACATGCACGTCGACCTGGCCGCCTGTCGCTGGCCTGCCGGACTCTAACAGCTCTGCCGTGGCCAAAACCACCACAAAGGTGCCTGTCCCCTTTGTGGTGGTTTTCCGTTGCAGGTTTACCAGGGCTAACTTATGGAGAAACTATGGCGGCGCATATTGACGCTACAAAGTAAACCACGGTGAACTATATTAAATTCAGCAACGGAGCAGGCCATAGGCGATGAAAAAGCCTGCCCTGTTGAGTTTGATTCGCATTCCTCCCCTCTGTGCGATTCAACGGTGTACTTTGGGAACAGGCCCGCCGGCAATTGGCTGCCGGCGGGCCTGTTCCTGTTTATCGGGGGAGTGCGATGGGCGGAGCCGAGCCGGTCGGGCACCAAAAAAGGCGGACGCCGTGGCGCCCGCCCTAAAGCAATCGAAAGTTCTAGCCAGCAGATCGGTCTAGTACACCATGCCCATGGCGTCCCGAACCTCGGCCAGGGTCTGCTCGGCGATCTCGTTGGCGCGACGGTTGCCCTCGTGCAGGACGTCCTTCACATAGTCCAGATCGTTCTCGTAGCGCTGGCGACGCTCGCGGATCGGCGCGAAGTACTCGTTGACGGCCTCTGTCACGTACTTCTTGAGCTGGCCGGAGCCGCCCATGCCAATCTCCTCGGCAATCTCGACTTCGGAACGGCCGGTGCAGATGGCGGCGGTCGAAAGCAGACCGGACACGCCGGGACGGTTCTCGGGATCGAACGTAATCATGCGCTCGGAGTCGGTCTGGCTCTTCTTGATGCGCTTGGCCGTCTCCTCGGCGGTCATCGAGATGTTGATGGCGTTGCCGTAGCTCTTGCTCATCTTTCGACCGTCCAGGCCGGGCAGCAGTGGGGTCTCGGACAGCAGCGCATCGACCTCGGGGAACACCTTGCCGTAGCGGTTGTTAAAGCGGCGGGCGATGGTGCGGGTGAGCTCGATGTGCGGCAGCTGGTCGCGGCCGACGGGCACCACATTGCCCTTGCAGAACAGGATGTCGCAGGCCTGGTGCACCGGGTAGGTGAGCAGAAGACCGGTGAGCTCGTGGCCCGAGGCCTCCATCTCGGCCTTGACGGTGGGGTTGCGCGCCAGCTCGGCCTCGGAGACCAGCGACAGGAACGGCAGCATGAGCTGGTTGGCGGCGGGCACGGCGGAGTGCGCGTAGATCATGGTCTTGTCGGGGTCGATGCCGCAGGCAAGGTAGTCCATGACCATGTTGTACACGTTGTCCTGGATATGCTCGGTGGTGTCGCGGTCGGTGATGACCTGGTAGTCGGCGATGAGCACGTTGGTCTTGGCGCCCATGTTCTGCAGCTCCACGCGGCCCTTGAGGGTGCCAAAGTAGTGGCCCAGGTGCAGGCGGCCGGTGGGACGGTCGCCGGTAAGCATGGTGAACTTCTCGGGCGTCTTGGCCAGACCCTCGCGAATGGCGTTGCTCTTTTGCAGCGCGACTTCGTAGCTGTTCTCGTTTGGCATGATTGCTCCTAACGTATGTTCATGGGTCAAGATGATAACGCGTTTATTACAGGGGCGAGGCGTAAGTAAGCGAGGGGCGGGAGAGGGGCGGCTTGTGCGATGGGTGTCGGGCTGCGCTTGACCAGCGGCGCCGGGGCACATCCTCGGCAGCTTACCCTAGAGCTTGTGGTGGCGCTCTTCTTTGCGTTCCTCGGCTGCCTGCTCCTCCTGTTTAAAGGCGGGATCGTCGGGGGTTACCAGCTCGTCCTCGTGCGTGCGCTTGTTGTAATGGTGGCGCAGCACGGGCTCAAACAGATGAAGGTGCTTGGCGAAGGCCGCCGACCCAATGGCGAGCACGGTAAAGATGAGCACGCGCATGGGGACCTCGACCTGATTGATGGCGGCGGCGCCGGCCGAAAGCATGATGCACCAGGCGTAGATGAGCAGTACGGCCTGCTTTTGGTTGTAGCCCTCTTGAATGAGGCGGTGGTGGATGTGGCCCTTGTCGGCCTGCCCGATGCTAATGTGGGCGCGCTTGCGGCGAACGATAGCGCTGAACGTATCGATGATGGGCACGCCGGCTACGATGAGCGGGATGATGAGCGAGGTGAGTGCGGCGGTGCGGCTCACGTTGAGCAGCGAGATGGAACCTAACGCAAAGCCCAGAAGCAGCGACCCCGAGTCGCCCAAGAAGATGCTCGCGGGGTTGAAGTTATAGCGCAAGAAGGCGAGGCATGAGCCAAAAAGCGCGATGGAGAGCGCGGCGGCGTCGATGCGGCCCGAGAGCACGGCGACCGAAAACATGGTGAACGACGCTATGCCGCAGATGCCCGTGGCCAGACCGTCGAGGCCGTCGATAAGGTTGATGATGTTGGTGAACGCCACCAGGTAGACAATGGTGATGGGGTAGGCGAGCCAGCCGAGCATGATCTCGCCGGGAGCAAACGGGTTGACGATGACGCCGATGCGCAGGCCGCCCAAGCAGGCGATGAACGCGGCGAGGACCTGGCCGGCCAGCTTTTGCTTGGGCTTGAGCTGGAAGACGTCGTCGATTGCGCCGGTCGCAAAGATGACGGTAAAAGAAAGCGCAAGTATGGGGTAGCTGATGTGCAGACGGGGGTGGGGCACCAAAACGGGCGGCCAGCCCAGATACCAGGTGCCTAGAATCTGCACGATGCAAGCGACGACGAGGCCTAAAAAGACCGCCGTGCCGCCCATGCGCGGGATGGGCTTAGTGTTGATACGGCGCTTGGAAGGATAGTCGACAGCGTCGAGCTTGATTGCCAGGCGCTTGACCAGGGGCACCGTAAGGAAGGTCGTGATAAAAGCCGCGACCGCCACGCATAGGTACGGTATGAAGCTCGTGGAGGAAGCCATGAATCAATAAACCGCCAAGCGTCGAAGGAAAAGGTCAAAGGATGCCATGCCGCAAAGGGTATAGCTGACCCATGATACTCGACCAAGGAGGGTGTGAGGAATTGCACGGGGCGATAATCACGCGCTTACCAGATATTCGAGTGATAGTGAGGCTCTACCTGGTGCCTTTTGGGGATCTGGGCGGGATTTGCAATGGCGATTTTCGGCAGAAGAAAACCGCCCCCCACGTTACGAAAATGAACCCACCTAAAACAGGTGGGTGCCCTCATCGACTGTTCCAGCGTCCTTAACAACGAAGGATACCTGTACTAAGTACGACTGTGTGGGCTCCCTAAATA
>CABUSE010000027.1 GCA_902494135.1 uncultured Collinsella sp.
GCTCCCCGTGAGCAGCGCGCGCCGCGCTTTGATGTCTACACGGGCGCGGGCCGTCAGGCAAACCAGGCGGTAAGCCCGGTTTTCATGAGCGTTCTTAAAACGTTTTGCATCATTGCGGCTATCTTCATGACGATCGGCGTCGCCCGCGTGGCGCTCGCCGGCGTTACGGCCCAGGTGCTCAACAGCAACGCCGAGCTTACCAGCACGCTCGAAAAGGCGACCGATGAGAGCTCCGACCTGGAGGTCATGCATTCGGTCTATGGCGCCGACACGCGCATTCGCGACCTTGCGGGCGCTTATGGCATGGTGGAGCCCAGCGAGAGCGTTACACTTGACTTTTCGCAGGATGCAGCCGCGGGCGCCAACGCGACCGCGACCGCTCAGTAGCAAGACGGTAGCTGAGTATGACAAATGACTATCGCCGCGGTTCCGATGGGGGCCGCGGTTCTGGACGTCCCTCGTCGCGGGGACGTTCTGGTTATCAAGGAACGGGTCGGCAATCTTACAACGCCGGGCGGTCCCGTGGCAACGACCCGGCGTCGCGACTTCGCGGCTCGGGCGGCCCTCAAGTGCATAACACCAGGTCGCGCAAGAGTTCGTCGACCGAATGGCTCACAGGCGCGCCTCTGCCTCGCCGCAAAGCCGTCATGGGCTTCATCGGGCTTGGCTTGGGCTTGGGCGTCTTTCGCCTTGCCGACTATCAAATTGTCGAAGCCGATAAACTGCGCGAGCGTGCCGATGCGCGCCGCCTGCTTGCGCAGACCCTCTATGCCAAACGCGGCACCATCTACGACCGCAACGGCAACGTGCTGGCGTCGTCGGTCGAATGTCGCAACATCGCCGTGAACCCGCAGCTTGTCGAGGATGTTGACAAGACGGTGTCGGCGCTGGTCAAGGCAACTGGAATCGATAAAAAGACCTGCCGCAAGCTCGTTGAGTCCGATGGAACCTGGGTGTATATCAAGCGCCAGGTGGACGAAGACGATGTTGCGGCGCTGGAGAAGAAGAACCTGCCCGGCGTGCTTTTTGAGCAGGCCATGAAGCGCGTATATCCATACGGCAATCTGGCATCGCAGGTGCTGGGTGTAGTGAATGTAGACAACGACGGCTTGACGGGTCTCGAAAAGCAATACAACAAGCTTCTGACCGGCACGAACGGTTCTCTCGTACGCGAGCGCGCGAGGGACGGCAGCTATATCGCGGGCGGTGCCTATAAAAAGGTGGCTGCGGTCGACGGCGTTGATATCGTGACGACGCTCGACGTCAATATCCAGCGTGCGGCCGAGGATGCCCTGGCAGAGGCAGTTGAGAAGACTAAGGCCAAGAACGGCTCGGCGCTGGTCACCGATCCTACGACAGGCGAGATTTTGGCAGCCTGCTCGTACCCGACCTACGACCAGACCGATCTGGAGAATGCCAAGACCGAGGATATGAATCTGCGCCTGGTCACCGACGCCTACGAGCCCGGCTCGGTCTTTAAGACGCTCGTGGCGGGCGCCGGCTTCGACTTGGGCGTCGTGCGATCGAGTACGTCGTTTGAGGTGCCGGCGAGCATCAAGGTGGGCGACGATACCGTCACCGATGCCGACAAGCGCGACTATGCCATGACCATGGATGTGCGCGAGATGATGCGCCGTTCGTCCAACGTGGGCTTTGTCCTAGTGGGGCGCAAGATCGGTGCCGACGACTTTGCCGCCTATGTGGACAAGTGGGGCATCGGTCACAGCTCGGGTGTCGATTTTCCGGGAGAGAGCCTGGGTATCGTCAAGGAGCGTGACCAGTATGACGGCGCCACGCTGGGCTCGATGAGCTTTGGACAGGCACTGTCTGTCTCGCCGATTGAGATCGCACGTGCCGTGGGCGGCATCGCCAACGGCGGCGTGATGATGACACCGCACTTCTATAAGTCCAGCAAGGGCGACGAGAAGGACTGGGGCGAAGGCGAGCGCGCGATTTCGGAGGACGCCGCATCCCAGGTGACATCGTGCATGCAGACGGTCGTGTCCGAGGGAACGGGCGTTGGCGGCGCGGTTGACGGCTATGACGTGGCGGGTAAGACCGGTACGGCCGAACGTGCCGACGAGAACGGCGGCTACCTCAAGGAGAACTACATGTCGTCCTTTATGGGCTTTGCACCGGCACAATCGCCCAAGGTGCTGTGCTATATCACGCTCGACGGAACGCCGAGCGGCTCAGATGCCGCTGCGGTGCCGTTCCAGTCCATTATGGCCAACGCGCTCGACGTGCTGGGTATCCCGCACACGAAGTAGGGGGTTACAATCTTTGGGGCGTGGTTTGTTGTCCCATATGAGGGTGTTCACATGCCCTGCACCACGCATGTGCGGCGCTGGGATACAATACGCCGATAGCATTATTAGGTTTACAGGGGAGCTGCAATGATAGAGATCGCCGTCAACAACCTCGCGGCCGCAACAGGGGCCCGAACCGTGACGGGAGAAGCCGATCGGGTATGCCGCGGGTGCGTTATCGACTCGCGCCAGGTCGAGGAAGGGACGATTTTCGTCGCCTTTCCCGGTGAAAACGTCGACGGCAATGATTTTGCTTCCCGTGCCGTCCAGTCGGGTGCCGGCGCCGTCGTGATGACGCGTGAGCCCGAGGCCGAGCTGGTCTCGCTGGCGCAGGACAAGGGGTGCGCCATCCTGCTGACCGATGATCCCGAGGAGTTTCTGCTGCGTTTGGCGCACACGTATCGCCTGGAGCTTGGCTGCCTGGTCGTTGGTATTACCGGTTCCATCGGCAAGACGACGACCAAGGACGTGCTCGCCGCCGTGCTCGCCAAGCGCTATCGTGTCTGGGCCACCAAGGGCAATTTCAATAACCTGATCGGCATGCCGCTCACGGTGCTTTCCGCTCCGGCCGATACCGAGGTCCTGGTGCTCGAGATGGGCATGAACCATTTCCACGAGATTGAGCGCCTGTCCCAGTCCGCCAATCCCAACCTTGCCATCGTGAGCAAGATTGGTACCTCTCACATCGGCATTTTGGGCAGCCGCGAGAACATCGCCCGCGCTAAGGCCGAGATTGTCCAGGGTATGTGCGCCGCCGGCGACTTCTTGCCGCTGCTGGTTTTGGGCGGTGAGGACGACTTTACGCCGTTCATTCGCGATACGTTCGCCCAGCCTGCTGGTATCGATGTGATGCTGGCCGGCGTCTCGGACGATGATGAGGTCCGTGCCCGCGACATTCGTGTTGATGACGAGGGCCGTCCGGTCTTTACGCTCGATTTTGGCCAGGGTGAGACGACCGATACCATGCTTGCCATCCCCGGCGTGCAGTCCGTCCCAAATGCCGTTAAGGCCGCCGCAGTTGCCTATCGCCTGGGCGTGACGCCCGAGCAGATCGATGCTGCCTTTAGGGGCCTCACGATCACCGGGCACCGCCAGGAGATCAAGCGCGCCAAGAGCGGTGCCCGCGTCATCGACGATTCCTATAACGCCAGCGCCGAATCCATGGCTGCTGGTCTCGATCTGCTGTGCTCGCTTTCGTGCACGGGGTCTCGCATGGCGATCCTGGGCGAGATGGGCGAGATGGGCGATGAGGCTCCTCGCATGCATGAGCTCGTGGGCGCCTATGCCGCCGCCAAGAAGCTCGACATGCTGGCGTGCGTGGGTGGTGAGCTGGCCCAGCTTATGGCCGATGCCGCGCGCATGATGGGCATGGACGAGGACCGCATCCAGGTGTTCTCCGATTATCAGCAGGTGCTCGACCGCATGGGCGGCGCGCTTGAAAAACATGATGTTGTACTGGTCAAGGGTTCCCGCTTTGTTGAGCTCGACCGCTTTGTGGAAGGTGTGTGCTAGCCCATGTTCGGCAATCCCTCGTATCCAACGTATCAGGCTTTTTTGGGGCTTGGCATCGCCGCTGCCATTGCGCTGCTGCTCATGCCGTGGTGGATCAAGCTACTTAAGGTCGAGGGTATCGGCCAGCAGGTTCGTGCCGACGGCCCCAAGCGTCATTTGGTTAAGCAGGGAACGCCCACCATGGGTGGCGTTGTCATTCTCGTCGCGATTTCGCTGACCTGCCTGCTGATGGGCAAGCTCACCACCGAGCTCGTGCTCGTGCTGCTCGCCACGCTGGCGACCGGCGTGCTGGGCCTGATCGACGACCTGACCTCCGTTACGCATGGGCGCTCGCTCGGTCTGACGCCTCATGCCAAGATGATCGGCCTAACCATTATCTGTGTCACCTTTACGGTACTTGCCGTTAACTGGTGCGGCGTCGCCCCCGAGATTCGTTTTCCCGGCGGCCTGACGATTGACCTTGGCGTGCTTTCGACCACCATCTGCGGCCTTTCGTTCCCGTGGCTCTACATTGTCTTTTGCTGGCTGATGATCGCCGGTCTTTCTAATGCCGTGAACCTGACCGATGGCCTTGACGGTCTTGCTGGCGGCACCTCCATGATTGCCATGCTCGCCATGGCTGCCATGGCGTTTTTGCACGGAGACGTGAACCTGTCCATCTTCTGCACCGCGTGTGCCGGTGCCTGCTTGGGCTTTCTGTGGTTCAACTGCTATCCGGCGAGCATCTTTATGGGCGATACCGGCTCGCTTGCCCTGGGCGCCGCGTTTGCCTGCACGTCCATCATGACCAACACCGAGGTCGTCTCCCTCATCATCGGCGGCCTGTTTATCGTTGAGACCCTGTCGGTCATGATTCAGGTTGTCTACTTCCACTTTACGCACAAGCGCGTCTTCCTTATGGCGCCCATCCATCATCATTTCGAAAAGAAGGGCTGGGCCGAGACCAAGGTCGTCATCCGTTTTTGGATTATCGCTGCTGCCTTTGGTGCCGTTGGCCTTGCTCTGTTCTTCCAGTTGGGATAGTGGTCTTTCATGTCTCTTGCTGATGTCTTTAGCCTGCTCGTTTTGGGTCAGGGCAAATCCGGTCTCGATGTCGCCCGCTGGGCGCTGGCACATCCCGAGCGCGTAAGTGCCGTTACCGTGTATGGCGGTGGCACCTCTGAGCCCAATGACGCCACGCGTGCGCTCGAGGCTGCTGGTGCGTCGTTTGTCTATGGGACCGAACAGGTCGAGGGCGCCTATGACGTATGCGTGACGTGCCCGGGCATCTCGGAGTTCTCGGGCTTCTTTAAGGCTGGGCGCGAGCATGCCGCCCAGATTATGGGTGAGCCCGAGTTTGCCTATCGCCTGTCGCCCGATAACTGGATTGCCATCACGGGCACCAACGGCAAGACGACCACCACGTCGCTGACTGATTATCTGCTTAAGGCTGCCGGCGAGGCCAGCGTTGCTGTCGGCAACATCGGCGAGCCGCCGGTCAACGAGATTGACGGCCGAGCCCACAACGAGTGGTTTGTGGCTGAGCTCTCGAGCTATCAGATTGCTACGACAACCGAGCTCCACCCCCGCGTGGCGGTGCTGCTCAACATCACTCCCGACCACTTGGGCTGGCATAAGAGTCATAAGAACTATGCGCTTGCCAAGATCAAACTGTTTGACAATATGGTCGATGACGATCTGGTGGTTGTCGACGTCGAAGACGCCGGCATTCACGAGTTCGATGAGTACATCTACACGCCGGGTCGTCGCATCTGCAAGGTTGCCTTTGACGAGCCTGAGGGCGAGGATGCCGCCTTTGTGCGCGATGGCAAGATGATCGTGCGCCTGAAGGGCGTCGAGACCCCGCTCATCGCTACATCCGAGCTCAAGATCTCGGGCCATCACAATGTTATCAATGCCCTGTGCGCTGCCACGGCTGCCTTGGCAGTCGGTGCCGATGTCGACGGTGTCTGCCGCGGTCTGGCCTCGTTCCAGCCGCTCGAGCACCGCGTGGAGCCGTGTGGCGAGATTGACGGCGTGCGCTACGTCAACGATTCCAAGGCGACTAACACCGATGCGGTCGAGAAGGCACTGACGGCATTTCCCGATGACGACGTGATCTTGCTGCTCGGCGGCCACGATAAGGGCACTCCGCTCACGGACTTCGCGCGCGTCGTTATGGACAACGTGCGCTCGGTCGTCTGCTTTGGCGATGCGCGCGAGCGCTTCACCGCCGCTATGGACGAGGCTGATGTCGATGGCGATGTGGATATCGCCCAGGCGGATGACCTGCGCGACGCCGTGGACGTTGCCCGTTCGCTTTCGAGCCGTGGTGACGTGATCTTACTTTCTCCTGCCTGCTCTTCGTTCGATGAGTTCTCGGGCTATGAGGAGCGCGGCCGCGTGTTTAAGGACTACGTGGCTCAGCTTGCCGCTACAGCGAAATCACAAATGGAATAGGGGTTGCGGTGAGAGAGGAGAGCCCCCGACAAGGTATGAGGAGGCCCGACTCGGACCGTGCTTCCTCACGTCGCACCACACCGCGTTCCAGCCGCGGCGGGCAGTCGTTTAGCGAACGCTATATTGCCGGCGTTCCCGCCCGTATCATGCGCCCCCGTTTGATATTCATGGCCTGCTTGTTTACCTTGGTATGCTTTGGCCTGCTGATGGTGTACTCGGCGTCTTCGGTCGAGGCGCTGCACGAGAATGGCTCGGCGACGTTTTTTCTGGGTCGACAGGCCGCGTTTGCCGTGGTCGGTGTTCTGGCGCTGATTGCCATCGTGCGCGTTTTGCCGGACAGCTGGTTTGGGGAGGATGTGCTCAGGATCTTCCTTATCGGCATGATAGGGCTACTGCTTCTGGTGTTCTTGGTGGGCAGCGGCAGCCGCGGCGCCACGCGCTGGCTCAACATCGCCGGTATTCAGTTCCAGCCTTCCGAGTTTTTAAAGCCATTTGCCATTGCGTATTCGGCCATCATGCTTGATCGCTTCTTTTCGCCCGGTGGCAACATCAACGAATTCCTTCGCAAGATGGGCATCTACCTGGGCATTTCGCTCTTTCTGATCTTTATCCAGCCCGATTTCGGTACTGTCCTGATCATCCTGTTGACCCTCATGTGCATGGCGTTGTTTGCGGGTCTCGACCCCAGATTTATCATCGGCGTGCTAATCTTCGGCATTCTCGTGATCGTGATTGCGCTTGTCGCAGAGCCATACCGTATGGTGCGTATTCAGGTTGCCTTGAACCCTTGGGCCGACGAGTATGGTGACGGCTATCAGGCCACGCTTGCCATCATGGCCTTTGCCTCGGGCGGTCTGTTCGGCCGTGGCATCGGCAACTCAACCATGAAGTACTCGTATCTGCCCGAGGCACACAACGACTACATCTTGGCCATCATTGGCGAGGAAGTCGGTTTTGTCGGAACCGTGCTGTTCTTCTTGGTGTTTGCGATGCTGATCTACTCGGCGTTTCGCATTGCCGAGCAGGCGACCGATCGTCGGGGCGCGCTCATGGCGTCTGGCTCCGCGGTCATTCTCGCAGTGCAGTTTTTGATTAACGCGCTGGGCATCCTCAACGTGTTTCCCATGACGGGCAAACCGTTGCCGTTTATTAGCTACGGCGGTTCGTCGATTATTGTGTCGCTCATGCTTGCCGGGTTGATCCTGCGCGTTTCGTACGAGAGCGCCCGCCGCGATGAGTATGACCGCCGCCGTGAGAGCTTTGCCGTTATGGATGAGAGTACCGCCGGCGTGCCCCACGTGCGCGGCGAGCGATCTTCGCGTAACGGTTTTACCGTCCTGGATGGCTCTGCGACCGACCCCGCAGCCCGCCCGCGTCAGCGAACGGCGCCGCAAGGTCGTCCTCAGCGCCCCACTCCTCGCAATGCGGGCGGCGGATATAATCGAATCGATTTGAACTCAGACCCGTCGGCGCGTCTGCGTACCGACGGCCAGGGACCGCGTGTACGAAGGGACTACCATGACCGATAAAATGACCGTTGCTATTGCAGCCGGCGGCACGGCAGGGCACATCAACCCCGCGCTCGCCTTGGCCGAAGAGCTCCGTGACCGTGGCCACCACGTTGTGTTCGTGGGCCAGTCGCGCAAGCTCGAGGGTCGTCTGGTCCCCGAGGCTGGGTTTGATTTTGTGCCCATTACGGTCACGGGCTTCGACCGCTCCCGTCCTTGGACGGCGCTGACCTCGCTGTGGCGTGTCAACAAAGCCAAGCGTGCGCTCGCCAGTCATTTCTCAAAGGTCGGCAAGCCCGATGCCGCCATTGGTTTTGGTGCCTATGTCGAGGTTCCGCTGCTGGGGTGGTGCAAGGGCGCGGGCGTTCCGTATCTGCTGCATGAGCAGAACTCTGTTCCGGGCCTGGCCAACAAGATGATGAACTCCCACGCCGCCCGCGTGTGCATCTCGGTGCCGGCAGCGCGTTCGGTCTTTGAGCGCGAAGGTGACCCTGACCACGTGCTCATGACCGGCAACCCCGTACGTCGCTCGGTGATCGAGGGCGATCGCGCTCGCGGCCGCAAGGCACTTGGCGTTCCCGAGGACGCTACGCTGCTGCTCGTCTTTGGCGGTTCACTTGGCGCCCAACACCTCAACGAGCGCGTGGTTTCGCTCAAAAACGAGCTGCTTTCGCGCAAGAACCTCTATGTGTTGCATTCGACGGGTGCCGACGGCTTTGAGGAGACCGAGCGCGCTTTGGCGCTGACGCCCGAGGAGGCGAAGCGTTACCGCGTCCAGCCTTACATCGACAACATGGGCGATATGCTGGCTGCTGCCGATTTGGTGCTCTCGCGTTCGGGCGCATCGAGCGTGGCCGAGATCGCTGCGCTCGCCGTGCCCTCGGTGCTCGTGCCGTATCCGCATGCGACGGCCGACCACCAAACCACCAATGCTCGTTATCTGGTCGACGCCGGGGCCGGCGTGCTCTGCGCCGATGCCGATATCGACGGTTCTGCCTTTGCCGATGAGCTGCTGCACCTGGTCGATGACGCGGCGGCACGCGACGCCATGCGTCAGGCGGCGCGTGGTCTGGCTCAGGATAGGGCCGCCGCTCTTCTGGCGGATGCGGTAGAGGGTTTGCGTTAGTTAGACGGGATATCGTCGGTCGCCCTCGCGCTGATGCGGTAGGTGCGGTACAGTTAACGGGTTACAGGCAGTGTTTACGCAAGGAGTACACGAGCACATGGCTGATTCCCAGACTGCAACCTCCGCGCCCGAGTTTAAGAGCGCCCACTTTATCGGTATCGGCGGCGCCGGCATGAGCGGCATCGCCCTCGTTCTGCACGAGCGCGGTTATGCCGTTACCGGCTCCGACCTTAAGACGTCACGTTATATCCGCCAGCTTACCCGCGCTGGTGTGAAGGTGCATGTGGGCCATGAGGCCGCCACGATCGACGAGGTCAAGCCCGACGTGGTTGTTGTCTCCACCGCTATTCCGGAGTCCAACCCTGAACTCGTGCGCGCTCGCGAGCTTGGTATTCCCGTGTGGCCCCGTGCCAAGATGCTCTCTGCTTTGGGCCACGGCTACACCACCGTCGCTGTTGCCGGCACGCATGGCAAGACCACCACGTCTTCGATGTGCGCCACCATGCTCGACCGCATGGGTCTGGATCCGAGCTTCCTGATCGGTGGCATCGTCGAGGGCTATGACACGAACGGCAAGAACGGCTCGGGCGACTACTTTGTCGCCGAGGCCGACGAGTCCGACAGTTCCTTCCTGTTCCTGAACCCCAACGTGGTCATTGTGACCAACGTCGAGGCCGACCACCTCGATCACTACTCGGGTATCGAGGAGATCGAGGCGACTTTCGCCAAATTCATGAGCCTGGTGGGCGAGGACGGCACCGTCATCGTCTGCGGTGAGGACCCGCATCTGGTCGAGCTCGCCAAGTCGACGGGCCGTCACGTGCTTTCCTACGGCTTTGCCGAGAGCAACGACATCGTCTGCATGCACCCGGATGTCAAGGGCATCCAGAGCGACTTTATCGTTCGCTTTGAGGACGGCACTGAGCACGCTGTGGAGATCAAGAGTAATCCCGGTCGCCACAACATGCTCAACGCCACGGCGGTGCTCACCGTCGCCCATGTCCTGGGCCTTGACATCGACGCCGCCGCCAAGGCGCTTTCGAGCTTTGAGGGCGTCCGTCGTCGCTTTACCCACGTGGGCGATATCGATGGCATCACCGTGGTCGATGATTACGGCCATCACCCCACCGAGATCAAGGCGACGCTTGCTGCCGCTTCGTCGCTGGGCTACAAGCACGTCGACGTCGTGTTCCAGCCGCACCGCTATTCGCGCCTGCAGGCCCTGTGCGACGACTTTGCCGATGCATTTGCCAATGCCGATAAACTGCTGCTGATTGATGTGTTCTCGGCTGGCGAGATGCCCATTCCGGGTGTTACCTCTAAGATGCTCGCCGATACCGTGCGCGCCAAGCATCCTGGCAAGGAGGTCGTGTACTGCTCCAGCCGTCTTGAGCTCAATCAGGAGCTCGAGCAGATGGTGGGCGAGGGCGACTTGCTGCTCACTATGGGTGCCGGTGACGTTACGACCGTCGGCCCCGAGTTTATCGAGTATTTGACTGCCAAGAAAGACGCTTAAGTCTAATGGGTCTGTTTAACGCCGTCATGGCGCTCTCGGGCATGATCGACACGGATGTGATCGAGGACGAGCGCCTTGCGCGTCATACGAGCTATCGTATCGGCGGCAAGGCCGACCTCTTTGTGACGTGCCATAGCTATCATGCCCTCCGCCGCGCCGTGGCGGTGCTCGATCGCGAGCAGGTGCCGTGGGTCATCATCGGCAAGGGCTCCAATCTGCTGGTTGCCGATGGCGGTTATCGCGGCGCCGTCATTTCGCTCGGACGTGAGTTTCAGCGCACAGTTGTTGCCGATGACGGTTGTACGCTGACGGTCGGTGCGGGCGTGATGTTTGCGCGCCTGGTCAACGATGCCCTGTCGCGTAGCCTCTCGGGCCTTGAGTTTGCCGTTGGCATCCCTGGCTCGGTTGGCGGTGCGATATCTATGAATGCCGGCACACGGACCGAGTGGATTGGCTCGCTGGTTGAGGATGTCGTAACGTTTGACCCGGCATCCGGTATCAAGCATTATGCGGGGTCCGAGATCACTTGGGGCTACCGCGAATGTAGCCTTCCCCGCAATGAGATTATCCTCGAGTGCGTGCTCAAGCTTAAACCGGCGCCCAAGGCCGACATTCGCGAGCGCATGGAGCGGTACCTGACGAGGCGCAAGCGTACGCAGCCCATGGGTCGCGCATCCTGCGGGTCGGTCTTTCGCAACCCGCCCGATGCGAGTGTGGGCAAGCTTATCGAGGATTGTGGATTAAAGGGTTTTTCGATTGGCGGCGCGGAAGTTTCGCCCGTTCACGCTAATTTTATCGTTAATAACGGAACTGCCTCGGCCGATGACGTTGCCGCGGTTATCAGACATGTGCACGGAAAGGTGAGGGAGGCGTATGGCATCGAGCTCAGACCGGAAGTTAAATTCCTCGGCTTCTAGAGCATCGAAACCCACCTTCCGCCGCGCCGGAGGGCGTTCCGGCGCGCCTGCCAAACCTCAACGCAATACCGTCGCGCACTCTAAGTCTGTCGGGCATGCTCGACAGACCAGTCGTCCGGTTGTCGGCTCGCAGCTCGGCAATCGTCCGGCCGCAAAAAAGTCCTCGCGTCCCTCGGTGACGTCAAAGCCTGTTATGGGCGCCAAACCTGCCCGTCCCATGGCAACTCCTAAGCCCTCGACGGGAACTAAAGCGCCGCGTCCGGGTCGCACGCTGGGCGCATCGAAACCGCGCTCGCTGACATCGGTGCCGGCTACCGCCAAGAAGCCTTCGGGTAAAAAAGGCGTCAACCCGTTGTCTTCACTTGGGGCGATGGCAAATAAAACGTCAGACGCCGCTTCTCTCGTTACAGGCAAAGGCAAAATCGTGGGCGGCGTTCTGGCCGTCTTGGCCGTGCTCGTCGTCGTTGCCGTCGTGGTGATCAACTCTGGATTGTTTACCGCCACTGATATTCAGATTCAAGGCAGCGAGCATGTGACGAAGCACGATGCTATCCAGCTGATCGATTTGCCCGAGGGAACGTCGCTTTTTAACGTCGATCCTGACCAGATTACCGAGGACCTCAAGCAGAACCCGTGGGTGTCGGGCGTGGATGTCCAGCGTCAGTTCCCGCATACGCTCATCATTACGCCGATGGAGCGCAAGGTCATCGCAATTGCCTATATCAGCTCCGATGACCTTGCCTGGGCCATCGGGGATGATGACACCTGGATCGCCCCGCTGTCGACGTCGGTCGAAGTGGATGACCAGGGCAACGTCATCACGACGGGGCAGGGCTCAAATACCCTGACCGGCATTGATGCCGCGCTGGCGCTCGCTAAGCACTATGGCGCGGTGTTGTTGACTGATGTCTCGGCGGATGTCGCTCCGGTTTCCGGCCAGGCGGTGAGCTCCAAGGCCGTTAAGGCTGGCTTGGATTATGTGCGTGGTTTTTCGAGCGAGTTCTTGGGACAAGTCAAGGATATTTCCACGCCTTCGGTCGAAGCCATCTCGGCAAACCTCAATAACGGCATTGAGGTGTCGCTGGGCGATTCGAACGATATCGTCAAGAAGGAGCGCGTAGTCACCAAGCTGCTTTCGCAGGTAGAGGGCGTAACGTATATCAATGTGCGTTCTCCGGGTAACTATACATTTAGGAACGCTCCGACCTCGTAGCGCTGGTTGATGCTTTGTTGAGGGGCCATACCACGCCGTTTATCTGGTTTGTTTGGTTTTCACGGTCAATTATTTGACTGATACGTTCATAATGTGCAAACATAATACGGTTTACCTTTGCATTTACTTTCAACCTGAAGGTTAATGTGCGCAGGGGTCGACCCATGCTATGGCTATAACCTTTGTTCGGAGGACCGACATGCACGAGACAGAGATCAACAACTACCTTGCCGTCATTAAGGTGGTCGGCGTCGGCGGCGGCGGTACCAACGCGGTCAA
>CABUSE010000028.1 GCA_902494135.1 uncultured Collinsella sp.
GCCAAGAACACGGCGGGGCCCTTCAGATCCTCGGGCGTGCCCCAACGGGCGGCCGGCGTCTTGGCAATGATGAACTGGTCAAACGGGTGGCGGCTGCCGTCGGGCTGCGTCTCGCGCAGCGGTGCGGTCTGCGGCGTGGCGATATAGCCGGGTCCAATGCCGTTGCACTGGATATTGGCCTCGCCAAACTCCGAGCAGATGTTCTTGGTGAGCATCTTGAGTCCGCCCTTGGCCGCGGCATAGCCGGCGATGGTCTCGCGGCCCAGCTCGCTCATCATCGAGCAGATGTTGATGATCTTGCCGTGGCCCTTGGCGATCATGCCGGGCAGGCAGGCCTTGGACACGATAAACGGTGCGTTGAGGTCAATATCGACGACGCGGCGGAAGTCCTCGGCGCTCATGTCGAGCATCGGGGTACGCTGGATGACGCCGGCGTTGTTGACCAGGATGTCGGGCGTGGTGCCAAAGTCGGCCTCGATCTTGGCGATGAGCTCGGCGACGACAGTCTCGTCGGTGACGTCTGCCACGTAACCATGAGCCTCAAAGCCCAGCTCACGGTAGTGCTTCTCGGCTTCGGCGACTTTGTCGGCGTGACGGGCGTTAAAGGCGATCTTGGCGGCGGCCTCTCCGAGCGCCTCGGCAATGGCCATGCCAATGCCGTAGGTGGCGCCGGTCACCAGTGCGACCTTGCCGTCCAGACGGAAGCTGTCCATAAGATCAGACATAGCGATCCTTTCAAAAGAAACGTTCATCTATATAAGTCTTGCTTTTCATACAAGGTCAGTATAGGTGAAGCGGCGTAATAGCCACCCCTTATTCCCTAAAATCAGGTGAACGTTCACTTTTAAAAGGCGAACGGTAGTCTCGCCCTTGCCGTGCGGACGTCTATTTGCTCTGTTCCTGCGCTCCCTCTGCGATCATGTTGCGGTTGTACACCAGATGCAGGTACATCGCGTCGTGCGCTGCGGTGGGATTGCGCGCGGCGATGGCGTCGGCCACGCCACGGTGGGTGCGGATGGTTTCCTCAACCAGCTTTTTGCCGGTCACGTCAATAAACAGGGGGACAGACGCCTTGAGCACGCCCATTAGGCGGGGAACGACGAGGTTGCCGCAGCTTTCGGCAATTGCGATGTGAAACGCGGTGTCGGCGGCAGAATAGTCTTCGTCCCGCGCGGCCAAGTGCTCGGACTCATCGCAAAGCTCTTTAATGCAGATGATTTGATCGTCGGTCGCGTGCTCTGCGGCCATGCTGGCCATCTGCGGCTCGATCATAAAGCGCACTTCGAGCAGGTCGCGTGCCAGGCGCCTCTTGTCATCGATAAAGGTAAAGCCCAGCGGATCGTCGGCAACGCCGGGGTTTGATGCCACATAGGTGCCCGAGCCCTGCTTAATGCGCACGATGTTGCGCGACTGCAGCAGCTTCATAGCCTCGCGTACGGTGCTCCTGCCAGCACCCAGGCGCTCGACGAGCACAGCCTCCTTGGGCAGGCGGTCGCCTTGCTCAAGATGCTCATCCAGGATCAGTTGAATAATTTTCTCCGAAATCTGCTCGGGGAGTCCCGAATCGGCTCGTGCCACGCTTCACCTCATATCAAAAGAATTCATCAGAGCTATTCTAGCTCATTTAACAGAAGCCGCGGTGGTTCGCTCCGACAATGGAGAACTGTAAGTGGCCGTTTACCGTAAAAAACAGATCGTTCATCAAATACATCAGATGCATTTCGAAAAAGTTTCCCTTTTAAACATCAGACCTATTGAAAACGCGCTATAGTCTAAGCCGAATTCAAAAGGTCTGATGAATTGGAGGAAAGATGTCAGACCCAACGATTATGGCCGACCCCACCAGGCTGGTCATCGCCGCCACGGTGTTCTTTGAGGCGGGCGTAGTCGTTTTGATTCCGCCTGCGTTTAGCGTGGCATCGCAGACCAAAAAGTCGACGCTCTACTACGGCATCGCGCTGCTCGCGGGACTTGCCGCTGGCTATGCGTTTGTGCCGCCATCCGCCGGGTCGGTTCTGGTCGCCGGCACGCTCGGTGTCGACCTGGGCACCATGATCCTCGTCGGTATCCCCACCGCCTTTATCGCTATGGCGATTGCCGGCGTCGTGTGGGGCCGCAACGTGGGCGGTCGCATTTTTACCGATGTTCCGGAGCACTTTACCTCTGCCGAGGGTGCGAGCGATGAAAAAGAGCTTCCCTCCTTTGGCATGGTGCTTGCCATCGTGCTCACGCCGCTTTGTCTGATTTTGCTGGGCACGTTGTCCTCTTATATCCCCATGCCCGCCGAGCTCGCCTCGATTCTCGCCTTCCTGGGCAAGCCGTTCGTCGCTTTGACGCTTGCCACGCTCGTCGCGATGTATCTGCTGGGCGCGCGCCGCGGCTACTCCGGCGCCGAGCTCAAGGCCCTGCTCGACCGCTCTCTTAAGCCCGTCGGCATGATCTTGCTGGTTATCGCCTGTGGCGGCGTCATTCGCTGGATGCTGCAGGACTGCGGCTTGGGCCAGGTTATCGGCCCTATGCTCGAGGCCTCACCGCTGCCTTTGGTGGTCGTTGCCTTTTTGATTGCCGTCATGGTGCGTGCCTCTGTCGGCAGCTCCATCGTCGCTATGACCATGGCATCGGGCATTATGGCCGCCATGCCTGCGGTTTCCGGAGCCTCAGTGCTCATGCGTGCCGCTATCTGTCTTGCTATCTGCGGCGGTGCCACGGCCCTCTCGCACGTCAACGATGCCGGTTTTTGGATGTGCTCCTCGTTCCTGGAGATTGACGAGAAGACCACCCTCAAGTCCTGGACCGTTATGGAGACGCTCATCGGCCTTTCGGGTCTTGCCTGCGCCCTGGTGATTTCGTTCTTCGCCTAGTTCGCGTAGCTAAGCATCTTTTGCCGAGTGCATCGCTCGGTACCCATTTACACCTGATTCATTAACCAACGATTGGTACAACCGTTCAAACCAAAAGAGGAGAGCACCATGGACGAGAAGACCAAGGCACAGATTCAGCAGGAGGCAGCCGACCTGGTTGCCAAGCTGCAGCCGCGTTCCGGCAAGTTTCGCACCATCAGCCCCGAGATGGACCCGCTGCGCCTGGGCTCTGGCTGGTCTATCGAGGATCTGGACAAGCCGCAGGTCATTATCGAGTCGACCTTTGGCGATTCGCACCCGGGTTCTGCCGGCCTGTTCGAGCTGGTCGAGGAGGTCCGTGCCGGCGTTGCCGAGGCTGGCGGTCACGGTGCCCGTTACTTCTGCACCGATATCTGCGACGGCGAGGCCCAGGGACACGACGGCATTAACTACTCGCTGCCCAGCCGCGACATGATCGCCAACATGATCGAGATCCATGCCAAGGCCACCCCGTTCGACGCCGGCGTCTTTGTCGCCAGCTGCGATAAGGGCCTGCCTGCGAACCTCATGGCCATGGGCCGCATCAACATCCCCTCCATCGTCGTTACCGGCGGCGTCATGGATGCCGGTCCCGATCTGCTGACCTTGGAGCAGCTCGGCGCGATTTCTGCCCGCTACGAGCGCGGCGAGATCTCCCGCGAGGAGCTTGAGTTTGCCAAGCACAACGCATGCCCCAGCTGCGGCGCCTGCTCCTTTATGGGTACCGCCTCGACCATGCAGGTCACGGCCGAGGCCCTGGGCCTTATGCTCCCCGGCACGGCTCTGCTGCCCGCCACCAGCTCCGACCTGCGCGAGTTCGCCCGCGAGGCCGGCCGTCAGTCCGTGTGGCTCTCCGAGCACAACCTGTGCCCCCGCGACATCGTGACCAAGGAGTCCTTCGAGAACCTCATCATGGTCCACGGCGCCATTTCGGGCTCCACCAACTCGCTGCTGCATATCCCCGCGATTGCCCGCGAGTTTGGCATCGAGATGTCCGCCGACGACTTCGATCGTCTGCACCGTGGCGCTCACTACCTGCTTAACGTCCGTCCCGCAGGCGAGTGGCCGGCGCAGTTCTTTTACTATGCGGGTGGCGTGCCGCGCATCATGGAGGAGATCAAGTCGATGCTCCACCTCGATGTCATGACCGTCACCGGCAAGACCCTCGGCGAAAACCTCGAGGACCTTAAGAACAACGGTTACTACGAGAAGTGCGGTCGTTACCTTGAGAAGTGGAATCTCAAGCGCGAGGACATCATCCGTCCGTTTGACCAGGCCTTCGGCACCGACGGTTCCATCGCCATCCTCCACGGCAATCTTGCTCCCGAGGGCGCGGTCGTCAAGCACACCGTCGTTCCGCGCGAGATGTTCCAGGCTACGCTCAAGGCCCGTCCGTTCGACTGCGAGGAGGACGCCATTCACGCCGTCCTGACGCACGAGGTCAAGCCCGGCGATGCCGTTATCATTCGCTATGAGGGACCCAAGGGTTCCGGTATGCCCGAGATGTTCTACACCACCGAAGCTATCGCCAGCGACCCCGAGCTGGGCGCGAGCATTGCCCTGATCACTGACGGCCGCTTCTCCGGCGCCTCCAAGGGCCCGGCTATCGGTCACGTTTCGCCCGAGGCCGCTGTGGGCGGTCCGATTGCCCTGATTGAGGAGGGCGACCTTATCCGAATCAACATCCCCGAGCGCTCGCTGTCCATCGTGGGCATCGCCGGCAAGGAGATGGAGCCGGCCGAGGTCGACGCCGTCCTGGCCGAGCGCCGAGCCGCTTGGAAGCCCAAGGCTAATCGTTACACCTCCGGCACGCTCAAGTTCTTTACCGAGCATGCAGTTTCCGCCATTCAGGGTGGCTACATGGAGTAGCGCCCATGCGCATCAAATATCTCCTCTCATAGATGCGCGGTACAAAGAGCCCCGAGCCACGTCACCGGGGCGCGTTGTTCAGCGCCGCCGGGGCGCTCCACTCAAACGACAAGAGACGTCTTACGCAAGCGCCCGCGTCCGTGGATAAAACCACGGGCGTGGGCGCTTCACTTTATTCCCAGCCGCTTTATTCCCAGCCCTTCCACACGTCAGGCTCGTAGCCAACGGTTGCCTGGCGGCCGTTGCGAACGATGGGCTCACGAAGAATCTGCTGGTTATCGAGCACCTTTTCGAACTTCTGGTCGGCAGCAAGATACTGTACGAGCGCAACCGTGTCGGCATCTTTCGCCTTTGGATCGATCACAGCGTCGATCCCGCCGACGGCGCGCGCCACGCTTTCGAGCTCGCCTTTGCTCATCCCCTTTTCCTTCAAGTCGATGAACTGGAACTTCACACGACGTTCCTTGAAATAGCGCTGCGCCTTCTTAGTATCGAAGCTTTTCTTCGTGCCGAATATCTGGATGTTCATACGTACCGCCTTCGCTCAATTCTCGTCCGTTCATGATACGACAAGGGAGCCGAGCAAAAACAGAGCAGGCGGAGATGGAGGAGGACGGCGACCGACCGTCGGCAAGAGTCGGCCGGATCGGACTGGCGCCCAGCGCGCGCCGGCGACACGCTCGCAGCTGCACACATAGCCGATGTACAAGCTCGCCGCGGCGTTCCCTCGCCCCGCGGTGTGGCGATAGAGAAGCACGCCACCCGTCAACGATGGCGCCTCGGTGAAGAAAATCAACGTCTGGGTTACATCCCTTGAAAGGGGCGAAGACGGCTGCTAGAATGCCTCCCCGCTATGAAGGATTTGACCAAAGCATACATCGCAATTCGGCGGCCCCTGGTATACGGGGCCTCTCCTGTTGTTCCCCAAGTGCGCTCTGAGCAGCCGCTTTCTTCCTGTCGTATCTGATGCACGCATAGCACGTGCATGTTATTTCGCCCGTGGGCCGGCGCGCCTTCGGCGAAGAATCGAATAGATACGAAGGAAGCTTATGTCTGATAATTGTACGGTCGCGCCCGCCAATGGGCGCATTACCGGTACCCAGATCAGCATCGTCGCGGTCGTCGTCCTGGGTGCCTTCTTGGCGCTACTGAACCAAACGGTGATGTCGCCTGCGCTGCCGGTCATCATGTCCGATTTCGCCATCGATGCCTCGACTGCCCAGTGGATCATGTCCATATACCCGCTGGTGAGCGGCATCATGGTCCCCGTTTCGGCGTTCCTTATCGACAAGTTCAGCACCCGCGCGCTATTCTTCGGGGCGACGCTGGTGTTCGCGCTGGGCACGCTGCTGTGCGCCGCAGCCCCTGATTTCCTGTTCCTCATCATCGGTCGCGTGTTGCAAGCGGCGGGCTCAGGCGTGCTCATGCCGCTTGTCTCGGTGGTTCCCATGCTGGTGTTCCCCGTCGAGAAACGAGGAACGGCTATGGGCATGGCGGGCATCGTCATGTCGGCGGGTCCCGCGGTCGGCCCCGTCGTAGGCGGTGCGGTGATCGACACGTACGGCTGGCGCACCATGATCGGCGCCATCGTCCCCCTCGCAATTCTCGTGCTGGTGCTGGGCGTGTTCATGCTGAAAAACGTGGGCGAGCTGAAGAACCCCAAGCTCGACCTGCCCTCGGTCGTCCTCTCCACCATCGCCTTCGGCGGACTTCTCTACGGGTTCTCGAGCGCCTCGTCGATGGGTTGGGGCAACCCCGTGGTGCTCGGCTCGATCGTCGCGGGTGTCGTGTGCTTGGTGCTGTTCGTCGTACGCCAGGGCAAAATCGAGGACCCGCTGCTTCAGCTGGGCACGCTCAAGACGCGCGATTTCCGCGTGGCCGCCATCATCGTCACGCTCATCAACGCCGCATGCCTGGTCACCAACACGCTGTTGCCGTTGCTGCTGCAAACCTCGCTTGGCGCTTCGGCCTTCGAAACCGGCATGGCCATGCTTCCCGCCGCGGCGGTGGGCATCATCATCAGCCCTATCTCCGGCGTGGTGTTCGACAAGTTCGGTCCGCGTGCCATCTCGATCGTCGGCCTGGCCCTCATGACCGGCGCCCTGTTCCTGCTCTCGCTTTCGACGGTAAACACGCCCATCTTGGTGGTTGCGCTGTTCTGCATGCTGCAGTCCGCCGGCCAGTCGCTCGCGAACATGCCGGTGAACACATGGGGTGTCAATGCCTTGAAAAATGACATGATCGCCCACGGCAACGCCATCGCGAACACCGGCCGCCAGGTCGCCGGCGGTTTGTGCACGGCGCTCATCATCACGGTCATGACAAGCGTCACCGCGTCGGCCGGCGTCGATGCGAGCATCCAAGTAGCCACCGCCGTGGGCGCGGGCGTCGCTTACAAGGTGTGCGCGGCAATCGGCCTCGTTTCCCTTATCTGCGCCATATTCAGCGTGCGCACCAAGAAAACCGCACCGAAAACGAAGGAGGCATAAGCGATGTCCGAGATTCTGTCCGAGCGCATCCCGCTCGAGCTCGAGGGGACGCCCGTTTCGAGCATCATGATTGAAGAGCCGTTCACCTGCACGCAGGATTGCACGATTTCCGACGTGGTGCGCATGCTCGCCGAAAACGAGGTGAGCAGCATGCCCGTAATCGATGAGCGCAACCAGGTGGTCGGGTTCATCTCCGACGGCGATGTCATGGGAGCCATCGCGCAGCATCGCGCTCACACCATCTTCACGGGCGGCGACGCGTCCATGCTGTACTTCGACGATCAGAGCCTTGAGCAGCGCATCGAAGACCTGAAGGATCGCTGCGTCATGGATTTCGCGACGCGCCAGGTAGTGTGTGCCCGTCCCGAGCAGAGCATCGCCCGCGTCGCCGCGCTGCTGGCGAAGAAGAAGTTCAAGAAGCTTCCTGTGGTTGATGACGAGGGCAAACTCGTGGGGGTCATCCGCCGCTCCGCCATCACCAAATACATCTTCGGCATCCTTTTCCAATAGGGGCAGGTCGCACTTGAGGCGAACATCTCGAGGCATCGAGCCAGCAACTGGACCAGACAACCTTGACACGCACGCGCTTTCCCTCGATGCTTCGGTAAGGGGAGCTGCGAAAATCGCAGCACGGGTGATCGGCGCCGCGCCCCCGAAGGCAAAAGCGAACACGGGAGCGATACGATGGGAAAAGTCCTGGACGAAGATTTGGTTTATGAGATTCTCTCCGTCGTGGCAGAGATTCCGGCGGGATGCGTCGCCTCGTACGGTCAGATAGCGCGCCTCATCGGCAGGGAGAAAAACTCTCGCCTGGTCGGAGCGGTGCTGAGCGAGGCGGATCGCTACGGCGATTATCCCTGCCACCGCGTCGTCAACCACGCGGGACGCCTCGCGCCAAACTTCCCCGACCAGCGAGCACTACTGACGGAGGAAGGAGTCGCCTTCCGAGACAACGGCTGCGTCGACATGAAAAAGCACCAGTGGAACGAGTAGCCAGGCAGCGTAGCGTCGAAAGGAGCGACGCCACGGGGAACGACCTGCGCCCCGCCGCCGGACAACCTATGGCAAAGTGACACGTCCCACAAAGAGCGGCGCACCAGTACGAGACACGACCGCGACGTAAAAAGACCCTATGATACTCGTAAGCATCTATCTGATTGCCCGCCTCGAGGTACCCAAAGAACGAGAGATGCCGAAACCCCTAGACAAAGAAAAAGGTCGGGAGCTTTTATGCTTCCGACCTGAAGTTTCATGGTCGCGGGGGGCGGATTTGAACCACCGACCTTCGGGTTATGAGGTCGCTACGACGTTGTTTCATTCAGACATTTCGACCCAAATTCGACCCACAACGAGCTTGAAAGCGGTCAGGCGGAGCATTACCCTTGGGGTGTGACCCCACGCAGGGCCCACCACCAAGGGTAATGCCCACCCGCCCCAGCCCTTTGCGCCATTCCGCGCAACCGAGCGCGATTCTCAGGCACTTCAGGCAAGGAACACGATGAACGACCGACCTCTCGTCATAGGCAAAGGAACGAAGCAACGCCGCGACAAATACAGGTGGCGCTACCGTCACAGCCTCGGCAAGGATCCGGTCACGGGCAAATACCGCTATTCGCCGTGGCAGACCATACATACCACCAAAAGCCGAGAGGTCGACGCCGCACTCGAAGCCTACAAGGCAGAACTCAACAGCGGCACCTACGTCCAAAAATCGAGGGACACCGTCGGCTCGTACGCAAAAAAGTTCCACGACAACCGCGAAGGAACCATCACGCCGCTCGCCTACTCGACATCCTACTCAATCGAGAACCGGACGCGCACATCACATGCGTGATGCTCATGCTCGACACCGACATGAGAAGGGCAGAAGCCCTCGGGATGACGTGGTCCGATGTCTCCGTCGAGAACAGAAGCATCCTCATTGAGCAGCAGTTCGCGGCCGATCGAAGCGTTCGCTCGCCCAAAAGCAAGAAAAGCGTGCGGAGGATCTCGATAAGCGAGACGCTGACGTCGTATCTCGAATTCTGGAAAAAGGAGCAGGCCCGCGAAATGGAAGCCTTCGGCCTGGAACAAGTCAAAGGCACTCCGCTCGTCCACTCATTCGAACGAACGAAAGACAGGCATCCCCAAGTCAACTTCATGGACCTGAATGGGTTTTCGCGCTGGTTCAGAAACTTCAGCGTCGAGAACGGGTTCGGCAAGTTCGAAGGCGTTCGAACATACCATTATGTGAAGGAAACTGTCGACGGGGAAACGATTTCGAAGCGTTATGAGCATAAAGAGTGGCTCGAATTGAGGGATTACCTCAGGAAGCATCCCAAGGTTCGCGAGGCGAGGCATATCAGCACATATGAGAGCGAGCACCTTCCTTACGGATATTCGGGCCTATCGAGCCACACCGCTACTGCCGCTACTGCCCGCTACTGCCCGCCAGCTTCCGAACCAGCGGGCGGTAGCAGCACCCCGAACATCTCGCCGACAGCGCAGAGAGTCGTCGACCTGGCGGCCAAGGCCGACATCGAGGACGTGATGCTGTGCGACCTGCCCGGCGTCCTGTCCTTCCTAGGGCTGCCACCTGAGACGGAGATACCGCCGGGCAACAAGGGGAAGACGAAGCTCAAGAAGCTCTACAGGAAGGTGGCGCCGAACAAGGCATACCACTCCGGCGAGCGCGCCAAGGATTTGATCTCGCACCTCGACATGGCAGAGATCAGGGCATCGGCGCCCGTCCCGCTCGGAGAGATAGACAGAGCGGTCGTAAGCGGCTGATGTAACTTCTGACACCCTAGAACTTACATCGAGCCCCGATTCGAGCTCGGGGCTCTTTTCGTCTAGATTGGGGACGCATGGCCGGACGAAAACAATTTGCGTCTGGTAATAAGCGTACGAAAGCGCAATTTACGTCTTAATTCCGTACGCAAATCAAGACGAAAATCGTTTACGTCTGCTTTAATCCGTACGAAAACGGTTTTCGTCTTGCAGGGCAGTTGCCGTTTCTACAGTTCAACTTCCAGTTCGGCTTTGTGCTCGTAGAGGTAGTCGCGCATGTAGGGGATGGCAAATGAGACCTTGCCGTACGAGGGAGCCTCGATAATCGATTCTCTTAACAGGCGGCTGCGGACGGAACTCACCTGTTGAGGCGTTTTGTTTAGGGCATCGGCAACCATGCTGGTCGAGCTCGTCTGCCCCAAAGACGCCATGCTCAGCAGATAAGCGATGCACGTGGGCGGAATGCGCTGCAGCGCGGGCTCAATCACCATGGCGCAGAAGCGTTCGCATGCCGTTGCAATGCCACGCTCGGCTTCTTCTTCTCCAATAATCGTTGTATGTGCGCGTCTTGCCAACTGCCATGCGTAGTATCCAACGAGTTGGATCATGAAAGGATAGCCCTGCGTTGCCTCGGCAAGTTGGCCGGCAATACCTGGCTGCAACTCCATGCCAGACGCTTCAATGGTTTCCTCGAGGGAGTACGACACTTCGGTTACTGCCACAGCCTTCAGGTCAAAGGGGAGGGCGCGGCGCAAAAACGCAAGTGTCTTTCCGTTGATGATGCTTTCAATCATCGAAGGCAGCCCAGCAAAAACAAAGGCTATATCAAGGTCTTCGCCGATAACCTGCTGAATCGCAATGGAGAGCGTTCGGACCTCATCGAGCTCTGCGTCTTGAACCTCGTCGAGAGTGATGAGCAGGCCATTTCCATTCTTGGATATTGTCTGTCTCATGGCGTCGCGTAGCGATGGACCGATTCGCTCAATGTCTATGCTGCCGATGGATATGCCAGCTACGGTGGGCTCAAATCTGGCGTGTTTGGCCTGGAATTTGGGCTGCAGCTGTTCGAGAATGCGTTGGCAAAGTCCCTCGGTTGCGACCTCTTTTATGACCGTCCAGCCACGGCTTTGCGCCAAACGTGAGCACTCGTCAAGGAGGACCGTCTTGCCCGTTCCACGGACGCCGGCTATGCGCATTAGGCGCCCCGGGGCACCAGGCCCGTTGACGAGGCCCTCATTGAATTCTTCGAGCACATCTTCGCGGCCGATAATCGTGGGAGGTGTTTTACCTGCTGTGGGCTTAAAAGGGTTTGTTTGCATGTGAGCCACCTTTGCTCAAGATATAGCAAGATATAGCAAAGTATAGCAAGATATAGCAAAGTATAGCAAGATATAGCAAAGTATAGTGAGATATAGCAAAGTAAGCGCTACTCGCGGGTTTTGCGGTGGTGCTATTTTCCAAATGCCGCGCGGATAAAGCGCTGGTCGAACAGCTTGTTGGCAACTCACGAGGGCTCGGGGTGCCAATTTGGGATGGAGTGGTGCTGTGCCACGAATAGGGCCTATCTACTACGTTTAAGCCGCAGAGGTCAACCATAGCCGGCTTTTTCGAAAATCGACAAGCTGCCTACCTGCGGTTTTGTTTTCACGGTTTTCGGTATGGCCGAGGCTGTCCGTGTTAACGTAGTAGATGGGCCACTTTTGTGGCAAGGGGGCCGATCTGCGGGCCAGGGTAGCTAAAAGAGCCCCGTCCCAAAAAGACTGATTGGGAGCTGGGGCGTGTCGATGCGATAGTATTGCATGGTGGTATTCGACTAACCGAGGGTTTATCCGAGGGCTTTATGGAACAGCACCAGCATTATCAGAGCCTGCAAGATCAGGCATACAACGCATTACGCTCCAAGATTATCTATGCCGAGCTCAAGCCCGGCACGCGCCTTTCGGCGATTGGTCTGGAAAAGGAGACGGGAATCGGGCGCACGCCCATTCGCGAGTCCTTTGTGCGCCTGCGTGAGCAGGAGCTGGTGGAAACGCGTCCCAAAAGCGGCACCTATGTCTCAAAAATCAGCATGGAGCGCGCCGAGAACGCCTGTTTCTTGCGCGAGAAGCTCGAGAGAAGCGTGCTTATTAAATGCTGTTCGGCTGCTACGCCCGAGCAAAAGCAGCGGCTCGAGCAGATTCTTGCCGAGTCCGAGTCGCTCGACCATAGCGAAACGCGTCGCTTTTTCGATCTGGACAACCTGTTCCATGAGACGTGTTTTGAGATTGCCGGCCGTCACATGTTGTGGGATTGGATGAAGAGCGTCAACACACATTTTGAGCGATACAACTGGTTGCGTATGGTGTCGCAGGACCTGGATTGGGAGCCGATTCGTCGGCAGCATCGCCGGATTCTCGAGGCAATTAAGAGGGGCGATACCGATGCGGCGAGCTATCTGGCAGAGACGCACTTGCACCTGATGCCCGAGGAGCAGGGCCCGGTTATCGCCTTGCATCCCGACTATTTTGAGCTGTCCAAAGACTCGGCCATCTAATCAATCCCCATATAAGTTGCGGTGAAATAGGGACTGTTTTGCGGCCTAGGTGGCGCAAACAGTCCCTATTTCACCGCAACTGCGTTGGGGCGTAACCGGGGCACAAAGCTGCGGCGCCGCTTGGAGGAAAAGACCGGAAGCAAGGGTCCATTCCTCCAGACGGCGCCGCAGCTGTTTTGGTGGCTCGGCTTTTGTCGAGGTGGCTTAGTTGAGCGCGACGGCC
>CABUSE010000029.1 GCA_902494135.1 uncultured Collinsella sp.
CGCCACGGGTGCGCCCGCGCTTTCCGTCGCGCCCGATTTTGCCGGGAAGGGAGGCGAGCTGTAATGAAGGAGCTTTCCGAGGTCCTGCAGGATTGGGAGGCCGTGATCGGCCTGGAGATCCATACCGAGCTCACCGCACTCGATACCAAGATGTTCTGCAATTGCAAGCTCAGCCACGATGACGAGCCCAACGCCAACGTGTGCCCGGTGTGCCTGGGCCTGCCCGGCGCCCTGCCGGTGCCCAACAAGCGCGCCATCGAGAGCATCGTCAAGGCCGGTCTCGCCACCAACTGCGAGATCCAGCGCCACTCGATGTTCTACCGCAAGCACTACTTCTATCCCGATATGGCCAAGAACTTCCAGACCACGCAGGGTCCGGTCGCCTTTGCCATGTACGGTCACCTTGATCTGGATGTGACCGGTCGCGGTGCCGCCGAGCGCCCCGACTGCGCGTTTGGCGAGGCCGAGGCCCAGAGTCTGGCGAGCGCCTCGGCCAACGCCGAGGGCCTGTCCACGTCCATGACGTCGACCATGCGCGAAGGCAACCAGCGTGCCGGCCATCTGGCCAGCTATGACGCGTCCAGCCTGCAGATGCCCGAGCGTCGCGAGGACGGTTCCTACACGGTGCCCATCCGCATCCTGCGCATCCACATGGAGGAGGACGCCGCCAAGATGGTCCACGTGGGCGGTGCCGAGGGCCGCATTACCGCTGCGGCCGAGTCGCTCGTCGACTACAACCGCTGCGGCACGCCTTTGATTGAGCTCGTGACTGAGCCCGACTTGCGCACGCCCGAGGAAGCGCGCCTGTTTATGGAGAAGCTCCGTCGCATCTTTGTGACGCTGGGCATTTCCGATTGCTCCATGGAGAAGGGTTCCATGCGCTGCGATGGCAACGTGTCGCTGCGCCGCCGCGGCGAGACCAAGCTGGGCACCAAGACCGAGCTCAAGAACCTCAACTCGTTTAAGAGCCTGCACGATGGCCTTGCCTACGAGATCTGCCGTCAGGCTGAGGTGCTCGAGGAGGGCGGAATCATCTACCAGGAGACCCGTCACTGGGAGCCCAGCCGCAAGCGCACCGTGGTCATGCGTGTGAAGGAGACGGCCGACGACTATCGCCTGTTCCCTGATCCCGATCTGGCGCCGTTCGATCTGGACGATGAGTTCATCGACCGCTGCCGTGGCGAGATTCCCGAGCTGCCCGATGCCAAGCGCGCTCGTTTTGAGGCTGACTTTGGCATTAAGGCGGCCGATGCCGAGCAGATCGCTGGCGACCCGGAGTTTGCCGAGTTCTTTGAGGCCGCCGCTGCCGGTATGGCTGGCAAAGAGGCCCAGACGGTCGCAAACCTGCTGGTGAACGAGATGATCGCCTACCTTAAGGGCGCGGGTGTGTCGCTGGCCGAGTCCGGTATTGCACCGGCTCAGGTGGCGGCGCTGGCCAAGCTGCTGGCGACCGATGCCATCAGCTCCAATCAGGCGCACGAGGTCTTTGAGGCCATGGCCCAGACCGGCGACGACCCCAACAAGATCGTCGACGAGCGCGGCATGCGTCAGGTGAGCGATGCCGGTGCGTTGCAGCCGATTGTGGACGAGGTGCTGGCAAATTGTGCCGATCAGGCGCAGCAGTATCGTGACGGCAACCAGAAGGTCATCGGCTTTTTGGTGGGCCAGTGCATGAAGGCGAGCCGCGGCAAGGGCAACCCGAAGCTCTTCAACGAGTTGCTGATAACGTCGCTCTCGTAAATGGGAACCCGGGAGCCCCGGCAGGGCGGGTGCTTCCTCAAAATTTCGAACAGTCCTGCGCAAGACGAAGGCCACATTAAGTGGCCTTCTTTGCGTGCGGAACTCATTTTGAGCAAGCACCCGCCCTGCCGGGGCTCCCGGGTTCTGTGACGACTCGGCCGTTCGGGTCAGGCGGGCTGATAGGAAAGATGGTGACGGAGGCGCCACTGGCACCTCCACCTTTTGAATGTGATGAAAGTGTGGCGAAATGAGCTTAAAACTTCCGTAAATGTGATAAATGTCACATTTTACCTAGGGTAAAATGTGGGAAATATCACGTTTACGGAAGTTTCTTTGCGGGAGGTTCGGCCATGCAGCGAGATATCATTGCCAAGCTTAACGCTTGGAAAGCGTCAGAATATCGTAAGCCGCTTATCCTTAAGGGGGCGCGCCAGGTTGGAAAGACGTGGGCGCTTAAGGAGTTCGGCCGAACCTCGTACATCAATTTCGTGTATCTGACGCTCGAGGAGCCGTCACCTGGGGTACAGAGCGAGTACGCTCAGTTTTTCGAAGGTACGCGCGATCCTCGACGGATCATCTCAAATCTTTCCCTGGCACTTGGACAGCCTATCGATCCCGGCGAGACGCTGCTTATTATTGATGAGATCCAGGATTGTCCTTCTGCAGTCGGCGCCCTTAAATACTTCTGTGACGAGGCCCCCGAGTATCACGTCGCATGTGCAGGGTCTTTGTTGGGCGTTCGCTTGTCCCGTGAGACCAGCGCTTTTCCGGTGGGAAAGGTCGAGTTCATGGAGATGCGCCCCATGAGCTTTTCCGAGTTTCTGAAAGCCGAGGGCGCTGCAAACTACGACGAATACCTTGGCGGCCTGGATCAGATCGAGACAGTGCCCGATTTCTTCCATGTCCGTCTCGTCGAGCATCTTCGTCGTTATTTTGCATGCGGCGGCATGCCAGAGGCTCTTGGCCGGTGGACGGAGACGGGCGATATCGTTCAGGTCGATAAGGTGTTGTCTGATCTCTTGGATTCCTACGAGCGCGATTTTGCCAAGCATGGTGGCCGTGCGCAGTTCGCCAAGCTTTCGCAAATATGGAACTCGATTCCAGCTCAGTTGGCGCGCGAGAACAAAAAGTTCGTTTGGGGTGCGGTGCGCGAGGGGGCTCGTGCTCGAGAATACGAGGATGCTCTGGAATGGCTTGCCGATGCTGGGCTCATCACGGCGGTTCGCCTTAATGCTGCCGGTGGTGTGCCGCTCTCTGCGTACGATGACCTCAAGGCATTTAAAGTCTACTGTCTTGATGTCGGCTTGCTGCGCCGCATGGCAAGGCTGGATGCGTCCGCTTTTGCCATCTCGGATGCGCTATTTTCGGAGTTCAAAGGTTCGTTCGCCGAGAACTATGTGCTTCAGGCATTACTTTCACAGTTAGATGCTGCTCCGCGTTATTGGACAAACGAGAAGCCGAAGCACGAAGTCGATTTTTTGATTCAAGTCGGAAACGAAATCGTTCCCGTCGAGGTCAAATCGGGAGAGGTCGTTCATTCCAAGAGCCTTAAGTACTATGCCGACAAGCATGCGGAGACGACTCCATTGAGGGTCCGCTACTCACTTAAGAACCTAAAGCTCGACGACGGGGTGCTCAACATTCCGTTGTATTTGGCTGATCGATCTGTCCCTCTTATCAAAAAGGCGCTTGATTGTGCGCATCTTGACGTTTAGATCCTGGGTGAGCTGACGGGCGGCGGCTAATTAATCGCTCCGTTACGGCCAGGGAGCTTGGGCCTTAGCGATGCTTGCTTCGCCAAGCCGTGGGTGTCATGCCGGTATGTTGCTTGAAGGCTTGGGCGAAGGCGGCTTGCTGAGGGTAGCCTAGACGCTCTGCCACCTGCGCTATCGTGAGCGAGCTATCGGCCAAAAGGTCCTGTGCTCGCTCCATGCGGCGTCTGCGAATGTAGGCGCCCAGGGACTCGCCGGTTTGGGCCTTAAAGGTGGCGCATAGTTTGGAGCGGCTTGTGTAGAGCTTCTCGGCCACCTCGTTGATGCCCACACGTCTGCCTTTGTCGAGCGCGCGCTCAATCATCTCCGTTGCTTCTTCGGCAATGGTCATGCTGACGCGTGTGTCTGCCGCCTGCCGCGCCTGCTTGTGGGCCGCGCACGAACAGGCGAGCTCCGCGACCATGGCCTCCACGATGCCCTGCATATAGACGTGTCCGCCTACGGTGCGGGCGCGGTCCTCGTTAATCCGGCGCAGCGTGTGGCAGATGGCAGACGTTGCCTCCTCGTGCCATGGCTCGGCAAACGCCTCAAAGATTCCCGCGAACTCGGTGGGATAGCGGTGCTCCAGTTCGTCAAAATATCCAGGCAAAAAGAGCACCGAGCGCGAGTGATAAAGCTCCCCCGCAAACAGCGGGCTTAATTCCTCGCCACAGCTATCTTGGATAAAGCTGCAAACGGCATTGTTTGGCCACGGTCCATGCAATGGTTTGAGGTTCGCGGGCGTTATGCCAGCCTCGGGCATGCATGTAAGTGTGGGCGCGCTGACTTCGCTCACGCAGGCGTATGGCTCGGGTGTGTATTCGGCCAGGTACATATCGTGCGTCGGTGTGATGAAATGCTCCATGACGATGCAGGCGGGGGAGAGAGGCATGATCCATGCGCGGCCGTGCGCCCGGTCGTTTGCCACCTCGCCAGTAAAGACGGCACCCTTGCCAGTAAGCTCCAAGCCAAATTGCTCAAACTGCGGTGCGTAGAGCTCGGTTATGTCGGTCGCTGCCCGCCGTATTTGCAAAAGCGTCCCTTTCCTTTGCAGAAACGTCCACGCCTGGCTTGATTGTGAGCCATGGCTAACACATCAATGATAAGTTCATTACGGTTAACTCTCAAGCCGTTAGAAAGGAATCTCATGGCAAAGGGATCAAAAAGGGAAGGCGGCGGTATCGGCGAGCTGCTTGCATATGCCGGCGATCGTAAATTCCTAACGTATTTGGGCATGGCGCTCTCGGCGCTCTCGCAGCTGCTGAGCTTTGGCCCGTACGTGTGCATCTGGTTTGTCGCGCGAGACCTTATCGCTGTGGCGCCTAACTGGAGCGAAGCCACCGATATCGCGATGTATGGCTGGTGGGCCGTTGGTTTTGCCCTGGCAAGCATCGTAGTTTATTTCGTGGGGCTCATGTGTACGCACCTGTCTGCGTTTCGCTGTGCGTCCAATATTCGCAAGACTACGAGCGAGCACCTGCTTAAGCTGCCGCTTGGCTACTTTGACACGCACGCCACCGGTGAGCTGCGTCGTGTTGTAGACGGATGTGCCGCTTCCACCGAGACTTTGCTCGCACACATGCTGCCCGATATCGCCGGCGCCACCGCCATGGTCGCAGGCCTACTCGTGCTGCTTTTCGCCCTCGATTGGCGTTTGGGGGTGGCATGCCTTATCTCGGTCGTCGTTTCGCTTGGCGCCATGGCCACCATGATGAGCGGCAAAGGCGCCGAGTTCATGAAGGCCTACATGGGAGCGCTGGTCAAGATGAACAAGACCGGCACCGAATACGTACGCGGCATCCCCGTGGTCAAGGTGTTTCAGCAGACGGTCTACTCCTTCAAGGCCTTCCACGATGCGATTGCCGAATACGCCGACATGGCACAAAGCTATGCGGGCACGTTCTGCCGAGGTCCGCAGGTACTCAACCTTACCGCGCTCAATGGTCTTGTGGCATTCCTGCTGCCCGTGGCGTTGCTGTTGGCGCCGGGCGAGACGGACTTCGCGCATTTTATGGCAAACTTCACGTTTTACGCGATTTTTTCGGCCGTGGTGCCGACGGCCATGACCAAGCTCATGTTTGTGGGCGAGGCCTCTCAGATGAGTGCCGATTCGCTGGCTCGCATCCGAAGCATCATGGATTCCAAGCAGCTCTCCGTGCCCGCCCAACCCAAGCACCCTGCCGGCGGCGACGTGCGATTTGAGGACGTGAGCTTTACCTACGAGGGCGCCGAAGCGCCTGCTGTCAACCATGCGAGTTTTAGCGTTTCCGCGGGTAGCACCCTCGCCCTGGTGGGTCCCTCGGGTGGCGGTAAATCAACCTGCGCAAGCCTGATCCCGCGTTTTTGGGATGTTTCCTCGGGTCGAGTGCTCGTAGGCGGTGTGGACGTTCGCGATATGGATCCACACGAGCTTATGGACCAGGTCGCCTTCGTGTTCCAGACCAACCAGCTGTTCCGGCAAACACTTGCCGATAACGTGCGCGCCTCCAAGCCTACGGCCACTAACGACGAAGTGCGTGCGGCCCTCTCCGCAGCTCAGTGCGACGACATTGTGGCCAAGCTCCCACAGGGCATCAATACCATGCTCGGTGCCGGCGGGGCGTACCTTTCGGGCGGCGAGGTCCAACGCGTGGCACTCGCCCGCGCGATCCTTAAAGACGCGCCTATCGTGGTGCTCGATGAGGCCACGGCGTTTGCCGATCCCGAGAACGAGGCACTCATCCAGCGCGCCTTTAGCAAGCTGGCGGCGGGTCGCACGGTCATTATGATTGCGCACCGGCTCTCGACTGTAGTGGGCGCAGACCAAATCGTGGTGCTCAACCAAGGCAGCGTGCAGGAGTCGGGTACCCATGCCGAGTTGCTGTCCCAAGAGGGTCTGTATGCCAAGATGTGGGCCGAATACGAACAGGCCGCAAGCTGGAAAATCACTGCAGCGACCGCGGATGCCGCCGTTACGAAGGGAGGCGAGGCCTAAATGTTCGCCTCATTCCAAAAGAAGTATTTCCTATCCGATAAAGGCGTCGCCGGAGTAAAACGCGGCATTTTCTGGACCACGCTTACCAATCTCATTACCATGGCCGGCATGGGCTTTTTATTCCTGGTCATGGCCGGCTTTGTCGAACATCTCGCCACCGGCGCCGACCTGCCGGATGCCCTGCCGATCGTGGGCGGCCTCCTGGTCTTTTTCGTGTTGCTCTTTGCCTCTAACTGGCAGCAGTATTACTACACCTACTGCATCTTTTACGAGGAGTGCGGCAAGCAGCGCATGGAGATTGCCGAGCGCTTGCGCAAACTGCCGCTGTCGTTTTTTGGCCGTCGTGATCTGGCCGATTTAACCGAGACCATCATGGGCGACGTCCAGGCCATGGAGCATGCCTACAGCCACGTGCTGGGAGAGCTTTGGGGTGCCATCATCGCAAGCGCCGTTGTGTTCGTGGCGTCGCTGTTCTTTTGCTGGCAGCTGGCGATTGCGGCGTTTTGGAGCGTTCCCGTGGCCTTTGCCGTGCTGTATCTAACACGCGGCCCCATGGCTCCGGTGTTCGATCGCGTGCGTGCCGAGAAGGTCAAGGTTACCGAGGCAATTCAAGAGACGCTCGACTGCGTTCGCGAGATCCGCGCCACCAACCAGGAGGCCCATTATCTTGAGGGACTCGGCGCCGTGATTGATGCCGAGGAGCGCGAGACCACTAAGGGAGAACTCGTTAACGGGCTTTTGGTCAACTCCGCCTTTGTCATTTTGCGTCTGGGTATTGCCACCACGCTGGTCACGGGCGCCGCGATGGTCGCCTCCGGGCAGGTCGACTTTTTGGTGCTGTTTGCCTTCCTGCTTATGGTGAGCCGTATCTATGCGCCCTTTGACCAGGCGTTAATGTTAATGTCCGAGCTGTTTGCCGCCGAGTCGTCTGCCAAGCGCATGCGTTCCATCATGGAAGAGCCTGTGGCGCGGGGCAGCGAGAAATTTGAGCCCGTGGGCCATGATGTGGTGTTCGATCACGTGGCATTTGGCTATGGTGCGGGCGAGGACGGACGCGCCGGCGAGAAAGTTCTTACCGATGTGAGCTTTACCGCCAAGGAAGGCGAGGTCACGGCACTGGTCGGTCCTTCGGGTTCCGGTAAGTCAACGGTGAGCCGCCTGGCCGCGCGCTTTTGGGATGCCGCCGAAGGCACGGTCACCGTGGGTGGCGTGGATGTAGCGAGCGTTGATCCCGAGGTGCTGCTGCGCGACTACGCCATTGTGTTCCAAGACGTGTTGCTCTTTGACGACACGGTGATGGGAAACATCCGTCTCGGGCGTCGTGATGCCACCGATGAGGAAGTGCTTGCGGCCGCGCGTGCCGCCAACTGCGACGAGTTCGTGAACCGCATGCCGCAGGGCTACGACACCATGATCGGCGAGAACGGCTCCAAACTCTCCGGTGGCGAGCGCCAGCGCATCTCCATCGCCCGCGCGCTGCTCAAAGACGCGCCCATCGTGCTGTTGGACGAGGCGACGGCAAGCTTGGATGTGGAGAATGAGACCGTGGTACAGCAGGCGCTCTCCCGTCTGCTTGCAGGTAAGACGGTTATCGTTATTGCCCACCGTATGCGTACGGTGGAAAATGCCGACAAAATCGTTGTGCTCAAGGATGGTGTGGTTGCCGAGCAGGGCACTCCGGCGCAGCTTAAGGCGGCAGGTGGAGAATTCGCCCGCATGGTTGCGTTGCAAAAGGAGGCGGCGAACTGGCAGCTGTAGGAATGTGACAAAGGGACAGTCCCTTTGTCACACTGAGTTCAACCCATAGTTTCCAAAAAGTTAACTTTGGTTGACCATAATAGTTCGACTAAACTAGTCTCAAAAGCGTGCTCGAGCAAACTAATGAACTCGGGTGCTAAGGCACCATGCCGCGCTTGTGCGGCAAAAGGGAGAAGCAACATGAAGAAGTCGACGTTTAACACCCTGCTTGTCGGTGGCGGTTTTCTGCTTGGTACGGCCGGCATCAAGCTGCTCACCAGCGCTCCGGTAAAGAACGCCTGTGTGCAGGGTATCGCGTGCGGCATGCGCATCAAGAACGGCTACCAGGACATGGTCGAGCAGGCCAAGGCCAATGTCGATGACATGGTTGCCGAGGCTGCCTACATCACCCAGAGCGAGGCCGCTGCTGACGAGACAGCCGAGTAGTACTCCCAGGCACAAACAATGAGATTCTCGATTATCAGCGAGATCCCCGGCAGGACCCGTCTTCAGTTGGCGGGTCCTGTGCCAGAGAGCGATCTCGATGCGCTTCTTAAGCTCAGCGGCGACATCGACGGCGTGCACAAGGTGCGCGTCTACGGCCGTATTGGCCAGATGGCGCTCGAATATGATGAGCAGTGTCGTGCGGGCGTGCTCGACGCCTTGGGTGCGCTCGATGCCCAGGCCATTGCCGACGCAAAGACGGGTTACGTGATGCAGCTTGAGCCACGCAAGCACAAGCTCGTCATGGATCTTGCCACACTTATCGGCGCCCACTACGCGCGCCGCTGGTTCTTGCCGACGCCTCTGCGTGCGGTGTTTGTCGTGGCCGGTTACATGGCATTTTTGCGTGCCGCCCTTCATGAGCTGGCTCAGCCGCGCCTGACCGTTCCCGTGCTCGACGCTTCGGCCATCGGCATCTCGTTCGTCAAGCGTGATGTTGACACCGCGGGCCAGACGATGTTCCTGCTCAACGTGGGCGAGCTGCTCGAGGACTACACCCGCGCCATGAGCGAAAACGAGCTTATCAACTCGCTGCTCGATGTGCCCGACAAGGCGCAAAAAGTGGTCGGCGACACCGAGGTAAGCGTTGCTGCGACCGAGCTTGAGCCCGGCGATCTGGTCGCCGTACGCACCGGCATGTCCATCTGCATTGACGGCGTGGTCGAGCAGGGGAGCGCCATGGTCAACCAAGCGACCCTGACCGGCGAGCCGCTGGCCGTCGAGCGCAGCGTGGGCGACGACGTGTTCGCCGGCACTGTCGTGGAAGACGGCAGCATCTTGGTGCGTGTGCGCGCCAATACGGCGCAAACCAAGCTGCGCTCGATCGTCTCACTCGTGCAGACGGCCGACTCGCTCAAGTCCGAGGGTCAGTCGCATATGGAGGACCTTGCTAACAAGATCGTCCCGTGGAACTTCCTGCTCGCGGGCCTGGTTGCGCTTACCACCCGCAGCCTCATCAAGACCTCGGCGGCGTTGATGGTCGACTACTCGTGCGCGCTCAAGCTCACGGGTTCGGTCGCCGTCATGACCGCCATGAGCGATGCCGCCAAGATGGGCGTCATGGTCAAGGGCGCAAAGTACTTTGAGTCGTTTGCCAAGGCCGACACCATTGTGTTTGATAAGACCGGCACGCTCACCGAGGCGCAGCCGCGTCTAGCTTGCGTGCTCACGACCGATGGCTGGAGCGAGGACGAGATCCTGCGCCTTTCCGCTTGCTTGGAGGAGCATTTCCCGCATCCGGTGGCGCGCGCCGTGGTCAATGCGGCACGCGAGCGCGGGCTCGAGCACCGCGAGCGCCATGCTGCCGTCGAGTACATCGTGGCACACGGCATCGCTTCGTCCATCGAGGGGCGCCGCGCGATTATCGGCTCGGCACACTTTGTGTTTGAGGACGAGAGTGCGCAGCTCGAGACCGATATTAAGGAGCAAATCGAGTCCCAGATGCAGGGCCTGTCGCCGCTGTATCTGGCGGTCGACGGCACCGTTGTGGGCGTGCTCGGTATCGAGGACCCGCTCAAGTCCGGGGTCCGCGAGGCCATCGCCGACCTGCATGCGTTGGGCGTTAAGCACGTGGTCATGCTCACGGGCGACTCGGAGCGCACAGCCGAGCGCATTGCTCGCGAGGCAGGTGTCGACGAGTTTAAGGCCGAGCTGCTGCCCGAGGACAAGTACGCGTATGTTGAGCGCATTAAGGGCGAGGGGCGCCACGTTGCCATGGTGGGCGACGGCGTCAACGATTCGCCGGCGCTCGGTTTGGCCGACGTGGGGCTGGCCATGGGTGGTGGAAGCGACATTGCCAAGGAGGTCGCCGATATCATCCTGACCGATACGGATCTCGCCGCGATCGTGCGCCTGCGCCGCATGAGTCAGGGGCTTATCGACCGTCTGACGAGTTCGTATTCCAAGGTGATGCTCACCAACTCGGCGCTGTTGGCATTGGGTATTACCGGCATGATTACTCCGCAGGCGTCGTCGCTGCTGCACAACGGCTCAACGATCGCCTACAGCCTGGGCAACGCAAAGGCTTACCTGCGTTAGCGTTTTCGACTGAGTATATGGCCTGCATTCGGGCGGCACCACAGCCGCCAGGGTGCAGGCCTTCTTTTGTTTGACGAGATGTTAGCTCGGATATATGCTCGTGCTAGCAATGCTAGTTAATGCTGAAGGTGAGGTTGAGATGGCTACCGTTGGCAGCATGGCACAGGTGAATGTTCGCGTAGATCGCTCGGTTAAAGAGCGCGCCGAGGAAGCACTGCAGCTTTCGGGCAGGTCACTGCCCGAGCTCATAAAAAAGGTGGTGGCCAAGGTCGCACAGGGTGGCGGGCAGTGCGAGGAAGTGCTTGCGGCCGTCGACGACCGGCAGCAGACCGTCGCGCCCGATACGCCGTTCGCCGCGTCGTGGGCAGCGGCAGACCGACTTTATGCAGATTTGGGCATCGCTACGTCGCCCGTATCTGATGATCGCGATTGGGACGCAATCTATTCCGAAGCCATGGATGAGCATTATCGCCAAAAGGGGATGATCCAGTGAGCGGAGCCCCTCTTAAGATTATGGTGGATGCGAATGTGTGGGTCGATTCGTTTTGCGCCGACCATGCCGAGTCGCTCGCTGCCCGTGCCTTTATCGGACAGGCGGCGGAGGCGGGGGCATTGCTGTTCTTTCCGGTGCATATCGCTAAGGACGTGCTGTACGTTGTCCAACACGAACTAAAGCGTAGCGTTCTTGCCAGCGGGGGAGTGCTCGACGAGGCGTCTGCCCGTGCAATTGGCGATGCGACGTTGGCGTTTGTTCGGAATATGACCGAAAACGCTATGGCCGTGGGCGCTGATGCATCCGATCTGTGGCTAGCCGACAAATATCTGACGCTCCATCGCGATTACGAGGACAACTTGGTACTCGCCGCATGCAAACGCGCCCAGGTTGATTACTTGGTGACCAACGATCGTAAGCTGCTCGAACATGCCGATCTTGCAGCAAAGACACCTCGTCAAATGATGCCGATTCTTGCTTTGGCCGAACGCGGCGGCGCGGCTATCGCTTGACGCGAGCTGTTTGCGGGCCTCTTGGACGACGATGCGCCAAGGGGCCCGCGTCTGCTATTTACAAAAGCTCGGCCTTAATGGCGGGACTTTCCGCGAGCTGCTCGGCTGCCTTTTCGTCGGAACTGTCGAGTGCTGCCAGACTGCGGTAGACCCACTCGTTGACTTGGGTGTTCTTGACGCCTGCGGTCTGCATAAGGGCGCCTACCTCGCGGATTGCTGCGAGCAGATCGGCTTTGGGACCCGCGAGCTCGACCTCGACGCCGTGGTAGGCGGTCACGCCGCGGTTTTCGCTCACGTGGTCGATAAAGCCCTCGACGGTCTCAAGCTGCTGGGCGAGAGCTGCATCATCGTCGGCGTCCAGCGCGACGAGCGCGTTCGATACCGTGAGGGCGGGATGTCCGCAGGGGACAAAGCCTTCGATGACATCCATAGCTTCGGTAATGGTTGAGCCCAGGCCTGCGAGGGCATTGACGAGTTGCTGCTTAGTATCCATATCGGTCCTTTCGACGGTTCAATTTTGCTTGGCGAAAATATACGTGACGCGATTGGTAGCAAAAGTGCGAAGTGCGGCGCACATTGGGGTCTTCACAGCTCGTGCATAGAACAGCTGTCCGCTTTCAGAACGTGGTAAGATAACACTCCACAAGCGGGGCTTGCTCCGCATGTTCCTTGAAAAGTCGACGGTTATCGGGTGCTTGCAGGCCCGATGCCATCCAGACTTTCCCAACATTCGGGGGCGACTGGTTTCGACACGATAGCTCTGAGAGAGGAAGCAAGCCGAGGTCTCCTCGCCTCGTTAAACAGGGGTACCGTCAAATTGAATTGACAACAACTCTTCTTTTGAG
>CABUSE010000030.1 GCA_902494135.1 uncultured Collinsella sp.
AACTACCGCGTCGGCTTTATCGAGGACCTGCTCGAAGACTAGCCGAACATACCGAAACGGAACGGAACGGGGCCGCTGACAATATAGCCAGCGGCCCTGTTTTTGCACTATACGCTATGCCCTACTCGGCATCCTCGACCTCATACGAATCCGCCTCGGCGGGCTCATCGTTTGTCTCTGGCGCAGTCCCGCGTGCATCGTCAAACGCTGCCTTCATGGTCTTGTTGCCCCACGTGAGCTTGCGAATGGTAAGCTCATCGGCCTTGTTGTGGGCCAGGCGCAGATTCTCGGTGCTGCGGCGCAAATCGTCCTTGGTCTTCTCGAGCTGCTTGATGGCGGCATCGATTTCCTTGATCGCCGACTCGAATTGCTTACTCGCCAGGTTGTAGTTGCGCGAGAAGCCGTCCTTGAACTTCTCCATCTTGGCTTCGAAGTTCGTGACGTCGATGTTCTGCTGTTTGTACTCCGCCAGCTCCTGCTTATAGCGCAGCGAACCCATGGCAGCGTTACGAAGAAGTGTAATCATGGGAATGAAGAACTGCGGGCGGATCACGTACATCTTCTCGTAGCGATAGCTCACGTCCACGATGCCGGCGTTGTAAAGCTCGCTCTCGGGTTCGAGCAACGTGCAGAGCACCGCGTACTCACAGCCTTTCTGGCGACGATCGTGATCGAGTTTCTTAAAGAAGTCCTCGTTTTTATGTTTGGTCGCGGTCTCGTCGTTCTCGTTTTTCATCTCGAACATAATCGAAATGACCTCGTTGCCGCTCGCGTCGCACTCGCGGAAGATAAAGTCGCCCTTGGTACCCTCGGACGCATCGTTATCTTTCTCGAAGTACGCGTTAGGAAACGCCGTCATGCGCAGACGGTTAAACTCGGTCTCGCAGTGCTGCTCGAGCGACTCGCCCACCATCTTGGTGGACAGGCGGACCTTCATGTCCTTAAGGCGCTCAATCTCTTCGTCCTTGTAGCGAATCAGGTCATCGCTCGCGCGCTTGGCCTGCGCAAGCTCGAGCTCGTGTGCCGCCTTGGCTTGCTCCTCGCGAGAATCGCGCACCGCCAGCTCGCTCGTCAGCTTGGCACGTGCCTCATCACGCTCACGCTCCGCCGCGGCGACCGCCTCTGACAGGTTCATTTTTGCCATCAGTTCCTGCTCGCGCAGCTGGGCACGCAGGCCCTCGGCCTCTTGCTCGGACTGAGCCTTTGCGGCGGAAAACTTCTCTTGCACCTTCGCGCGATAGTCAGCAAGCGCGCGCTCGGCCTCGCTGCGAGCGGCATCGAGCTCACGCTGCGACTCTGCCGCGGCAGCGGCAAGCGCCATCTCCTGGGCCTTGTCCGCCGCGGCAAGCCTGGCCTGCAGCTCGGCAATCTGAGCGTCGCGTGCAGCTAAATCGTTTTGAGCAGCGTTGCGCGCCGCCGACTCGGCAAGCTTTGCTTCGTCATCTTTGCGCCCAAGCTGCGCACGCAGGCTATCAATCTCACGCTGGAGTTCGGCATTCTCTTTTTGAGCATTGGCTCGTGCCTCAACCGCCGCGCGCTGGCTTGCACTCTCGCGCTCTGCGGCAGCGCCCTCGAGCTTAGCGCGCAGCTCGGCAAGCTCAGCATCGCGCTTGGCAACCTCTTGCGCCAGTTTCTGATCCGCAGTGTTCTTCTGCTCGACAAGCTGAGCGTCGCGTTGAGACTCCGCCTCCTGCAGGGCAGACGCCGAACGCGAACGCTCAAGCTCCAGCGCCTGCTCGCCCTCGCGTCGAGCCGCCGCTACGCGCTCATCAAGATCGCGCGAGAACTCGGCATCGCGCACTTGCTTGACGATATCCGCATAGCCGGACGCATCGACCTTAAAAACTTCGCCGCAATGCGGGCACTTGATCTCGTTCATAGCAGCTCCTCGATGGACGCAAATTTCAACCGCCTACACTCTACCGCGCCACGCGGACAAAAAAGGCGCCGCCGCCATAATGGCAACGGCGCCAGAACCACCACAAAGGTGCCTGTCCCCTTTGTGGTGGTTCGAGCATTACAGTCCAAAGAAGCCCAGGATTTGATCGCGGCTTACGGGTCTGTAGTCGTTGGCATCAAGGCCAACGTCATAGCGCAGGATCGGGCGCTCGCGATCGCGGTTGCGTGCGTTGGTGCGGTCACCCCTGCTGTGGATATGCCCATGCAGCATAATGGCGCCACGTGCCTTGCCGTTCCAGCTGAGCATGGGGTAGTGGCTCATAACCAGACGATGGCCCTTGGCATAGCCGGGAGCAATCTCCAGGTAATCGCGCACGTCTTCCCAAATTTGCGGGGCGTCGGAATCTTCCCAGTCGCCGTCATGGTTACCGCGGATGAGCGTCGCATTCTTGCATTCGATACGTTCGCGCAGGCGCACCGCCTCCGCCATGGGCAAGCGATACGTAAAGTCTCCCAGGATATAGAGGCGGTCGTCCGCAGCCACGCACTCATTGATGGCATCGATGACCTTGCGGTTCATCTCCTCGACCGAATCAAACGGTCGATCCATGTCGTGCAAGATATTCGTATCGCCCAGGTGCAGGTCGGCGGTAAACCACATCATCGTCTATGCCCTCATTTCGCAATGCATCCAACTCGTGCTAAGTATACAGACGTAGCGATGCGGCGGTTATCCAAAGAGCCCGCCGAACAGTCCGCGGCGGCGCTTGTCTTGCTTTTTCGAAGCGTCACCCTGAGTTTTCTTGTCCTGCCGCATCTTACGGTCCTGTTCCAGCTCATCGTCATCGAGTAGCACATCCCACTCAAACGGATCATCTGCCAGATCAAACAGGTCATCGTCATCAAACATGGCAGCCTCCATTGCCGACTAGCGAGCATCCACCACGTAGAGCCCAACGCGCACCTGATGCCACGGGCTGCGCTCGGGGGCAACCTGCTGCACGCGCGCCTCAAATACACCCTCGTGTCCGTAATACATCATCACGGATAGCGGGCCGACCTCGTTTCCCGGAACATAGCCGAGCTTGGTGTTGCCGTAGTAGATTGCAACCGCCCCGGAATCATGGGGATTATCGCGCTCGGCACGCAGCGTCAGCTTATCGCCCACTTTAAGATCGCCTAGGACCAAAGCGCCGTCGGCATATTGAAATCCTGCGATATGAAATGACAGAAGCACACGTGAAGGCTCGTACATGGCAGCTCCTCTAACGGCCGGATAAACCGGCGCTTAACCTTATTGAGAAGTCTACGAGCCCGTACGGACACAGATTCACCCGCCCGCACCTTTCAACCATTTGCCGCAACGCTTGCGAGACAGAGCGCTTGCAGATAAGATAGAGGCACGGATGGCACCCGTTGCAGCGGGTCTTGCCAACTCCGATACACGTTTTCATCGTGAGAAGTGGCCGTCTTCGCTTACGCGGGGGCGGCTATTTCATTCGGCCGATAAACAGGCCGAGTTCGATAGCCGCGATTAACAACGCCAGTAACGACATAACATCGCTTACGTTCATACCAATTCCCTTCTAAAGGGAGTTGGCCCATCCGTACCCCATAGCAGTAGTCTAACGTAAATGACAGGTAATAGGAACACTTGTTCGTATTACCTGCCATTTCCTAATGCACAAACATGCGCACGAACTTGTGCTTCCAGCTTGCGTAGGGCGCATACCGAAACGGCACGTCCAGCCACGTTGCCTTGTTCACGATGCTCTTCTTGTGGCTAAACGTATCGAAGCTCTCGCGGCCATGGTACTGCCCCATACCGCTCGCACCCATGCCGCCAAAGCCCATATGGCTCGTAGCCAGATGCATGATGGTGTCGTTAACACAGCCGCCGCCAAAGGGCACGTAGCGCACAAAGCGTTGCTGAACCGCACGATCCTGGCTAAAGATATACAGGGCCAGCGGCGTCGGACGATCCGTAATAAACGTCTCGGCCTCGTCTAAGCTCTCAAACGTTAGCACCGGTAAGATGGGACCGAAAATCTCCTCCTGCATCACGGCGTCATCGGGGGACACACCGTCTAGAATCGTCGGCTCAATCTTGAGCGACGACTCGCGCGCCGTGCCTCCCAGCACAACCTTATCGGGGTCGATTAGCCCGCGTACACGCGCAAAATGCTTGGCGTTGACGATATGCCCGTAATCCTCGTTATCGAGCGGATGCTCGCCAAACATACGGCGGACCTCCTCCTTGATGAGGCCCAGCAGCTCGTCGTGCACACGCGTATCGACCAGTAGGTAGTCGGGCGCCACGCAGGTCTGCCCCACGTTGAGCCATTTACCAAAGGCGATACGCCGTGCCGCGACCTTCAAGTTTGCCGTCGCATCCACGATACAGGGACTCTTTCCGCCCAGTTCAAGCGTCACGGGCGTAAGGTTTTTACTTGCGCGCTCCATGACGAGCTTGCCGACCGGAACGCTTCCGGTAAAGAAGATTTTGTCCCAGCACTCATCGAGCAGCGCCTCGTTCTCGGCACGCCCGCCTTCGACGACCGTCACCAGGCACGGATCAAATGCCTCTTCACAGATTTGCTTGAGCACCGCGCTCGATGCCGGAGCATATGCGCTCGGCTTGATGACCACGGTATTGCCCGCGGCAAGGGCGCCGGCGAGTGGCTCGAGCGTCAGCAAAAACGGGTAGTTCCACGGAGCCATGATGAGTGTGACGCCATAGGGCACGGCCTGCGTCTTGCACACACTCACGGCGTTGGCGAGGTCACACGGACGCAGACGCGGGCGACTCCATCGAGCCACATGCGCAATCTGATGTCGAATCTCAGAAAGCGAGGTGCCGATCTCACACATATACGCCTCGTCATGTGACTTTCCCAAATCGGTCTTGAGCGCATGGGCAATATCGGCCTCGTGGGCCCGTACCGCATCGCGTAAACTCACGAGCGCACGACGCCGAGCATCGACATCAAACGTGGCGTGCGTCTTAAAGTAAGTGCGCTGATCGCCGACGATGCGCGCAATTTCCTCGGTGTTCATGGACCCTCCTAGTTCTCGTCCTCAAACATACCACCTGCAACAACTTCGTACATATGCTCGAGCTCCAGGCGGTCCATTAAAAGAGGAACGGGGTACAGGGGATTGGCCTCGGCATCGGCATGGGACGCCATTTGCGGAATATCGGAGCGGCGAATACCCGAGACATATTTGGGGATTCCCAGGGCCTCGTTCATGCGGTCGACCCAATCGATAAAGGCTTCGGCCGCAAGACTGTCCTGCGCGGTAGCCGGCGCAATGCCCGCCATGCGAGCAAGATCGGCAAGCTTGGGGGCGGCGGCGTCACCATAAGCGCGAAGCATGTGCGGCAGGATGATCGCGTTGGCTAAACCATGCGGAATTCCGTATCGGCCGCCCAGACTGTGCGCGATGGCATGCACATATCCGACATAGGAGCGCGTAAAGGCAACACCCGCCTTATACGCCGCCGAAAGCATATTGCGACGCGCACGCATGTTGTGGCCACGCTCATAGGCCTCGAGCAAATTGTCGTGGATGAGCTGGACCGCCTGACGCGCCATCTTGCGCGTGTAGGGCGTGGTGCTACGGCCGATAAAGGCCTCGACAGCATGCGTCAGGGCATCCATACCCGTCTGCCCCGTAATGGACGCCGGCAACCCGCGCGTAAACTCGGGGTCGTGGACTGCAAAACGCGGGATGAGCACAAAATCGTTAATGGGGTATTTATAGTGCGTCTCATCATCGGTGATAACCGCCGCGAGCGTGACTTCGCTTCCCGTACCGGCGGTAGTGGGAACCGCAATAAGCAGCGGCAGGAGACAGTGGACGCGCAACAGGCCGCGCATCTTGTTGATGGGCTTGTTTGGCTGCGCAATGCGCGCCCCCACACCCTTGGCGCAGTCCATGGCCGAACCGCCACCAAAGCCGATAATGGCCCGGCAGTCGTTCTCGCGATACAGCGCCGCCGCTTCTTCCACGTTTGAGACCGTGGGGTTCGCACGCGTTTCGGCATAGACCGTAACGCCAATCCCCCTGCATGCGAGCGCCGTCTCGAGCGGTGCCGTGAGCCCCAGACGGGCAATGCCGGGATCCGTCACGATAAGGACCTTCTGGATCGAGCGCTTTTGAAGCACCGCGGGCACATCCTCGGCATGCTCTAAAATGCGCGGCTCGGTATAGGGCAGGATCGGCAATGCAATGCGAAAAACCGTCTGATATGTTCGGCACCAGGCACGACGGGCTAGATGCATAAAGGAAACTCCTTCATTTGTTGATAGGTCAACATTTGCTCGCCCGATTGTACTCAGCGGCGGTCAAAGACGGCCTGCCAATCGTTAATCAATCAGCATCTTCATATCTCAAAATTGTTTTATTAAAAATCATTCCTAATAGGCTTCACATTTGGTTGCATTTGTGGATAATAGAACTCGTCAAGACGCACGTCCGGAGAGGGCCCTTACGGGACCGGACGAGCGCGCAATCGCCATCGATCGAAAGGATCGAATCATGAAGTTTGTTTGCCCCGTTTGCGGTTATGTGGAAGAGTTCGACGGCGACCAGCTGCCCGAGGATTTTAAGTGCCCCCAGTGCGGCGTTCCCGGTTCTCGTTTCCTGAAGCAGGAGGAGGGCCAGCTCGAGTGGGCCGCCGAGCACGTCGTGGGCGTCGCCAAGATGGAGGGTGTCTCTGAGGACATCGTTGCCGACCTGCGCGCCAACTTTGAGGGCGAGTGCTCTGAGGTCGGTATGTACCTGGCCATGGCTCGCGTCGCTCATCGCGAGGGCTATCCCGAGATCGGCCTGTACTGGGAGAAGGCTGCCCACGAGGAGGCCGAGCATGCCGCCAAGTTCGCTGAGCTCCTGGGCGAGGTCGTGACCGACTCCACCAAGAAGAACCTCGAGATGCGCGTTGAGGCTGAGAACGGCGCCACCGCCGGCAAGACCGATCTTGCCAAGCGCGCCAAGGCCGCTGGCCTCGATGCCATCCACGACACCGTGCACGAGATGGCTCGCGACGAGGCCCGCCACGGCAAGGCTTTCGCCGGCCTGCTCAAGCGCTACTTTGGCTAAGCCAACCGCCTGAGACATAACCTCAAGCTCGATGAGGCCCGGACCGTATTGGTTCGGGCCTTTTTCGTGCCTCATGAACTTGTTAACGCCCTGAAATAGGACCGCCTTCGGCATCGGCTTCTCGTCAAAAACTAAGTGAGTAGACTTTTTGGAACTTGCCGAGCACGCCATCCATATTGCTTTATAAAGCCGCAGGTAAATGACTTGTTGCAAAACGGCTTGGTCGCCAAAGTGCCAAAAGTCTACTCACTTAGAACCGCAGCCGTCCACGATCGAGCCATTTTGTGTCTAGCGGGCATCTTTCCGTCGATTACTCCCAATTTTGTCCAGTCAATGAATAGTTCAGACCGGAGTAATGCCTCAGCCCTTTGCTCATCCGAGCTTTTATCACGATATTCAGCATCGAGCATCCTGCATACGGCCTTAACGATCGCGCGGAATCTATCCTCATCCGATATCTGTCTGTGTGTAAGGAGAAGCACATCGTAGCCCATGGCCTGAAGGGCCGTCATGCGGTCAGCGTCACGCAAGCCATCCCCTGCGCGTCCATGCGAGGCCTTTCCCTGACATTCAATGGCCACCTGTCGCCTACCGTCCGGCGAAGAAAGAAGTAGGTCGATATATACACGGGACTTTCCCACAATCGCTCGAGCACTTGTGCTTAACGTCACTTCGACATTGAGCTCTATGCCGCAAAACCCTTCGCCTCCCAGGGCTCGCGGCAGTCCAAGCAACAAAAACGCCTCGACCTCAAAAGGCGACGCGGCACCCAATGGAACGAGTTGCGATACCGCCATAAATCTATTGCCGTAACGCATCCCGCAAACATCTGAACAAAAACGGTCAAGGTCTCCGCCCAAAACCAAAGCGTCTCGACGCCATAAATTTGAGGCGATGCCGTCCTCGGACGGGCAGCGCACCCAACCGAACGTTGTCGAAATCGCGCCCGAATCAATTGCACGCGAAAGCTCCGCCTCAAGTGCCGCCGGCAGGGCACACACCGCAAACAAGCCACACATCTCCGCCAATACCAAAAGAAGCTGAAGATCCGTCAGATGCCGCGACATGATGAATGTCGTCAGTAGAGGAGATGTAACCAAAAACCCATGCTCCGTTTCCAGCACGGATTCCCTGGGGAGCTCACCAAGAAACAGCCGCTGCCTGATACTGGCAGGACAAGTCCGCTTGTTTCTCGTCCGGACCAATGTATACAACGGAAAGCCGAGCACAACCGCAGCCGTCGGGTTACGGGCAAGGTCATATCGCTGCCGGTCTTCTTCCGGCCGTGGAAGCGGCGGACACAAAGCGCGGACTTGAGGAGGCAAACGCCAGTACCTAAAAGCCGATATGTCACAAAGTAGATCCTTCATAGGCACAGGAAAACACGAATTTCAACCCAGTCAGTCACGTATTGGCGCGAACGCACCAAAAATGGCGCCGAACGGACTGCCAAGTTTTCAACAGCACTCCCCAACTGGCCAAAAGCTTGCCGAGAGCTGGACGAAGCCCTGTTGAAAACCCCATTTTTTCTCATGCAGGAGCTTTGCGCGGCAAGTGAGTAGACTTTTTTGAACATCCCGAGCAGGCCGGTCATCCTGCTTTTCAAAACCGCAGGTAGATAGCTTGTTACAAAACTGCCTGGTCGCCAAAGTGCTAAAAGTCTACTCACTTAGGTTGCAGAGTGCCCCCCCATTAGCTGCAATTCCAAGCTAGTTAGCACTTTTGGACTCAGATCGTCATACTGAACAAGAATTTGAGTTGAGTTTTCAGGGACAGATGCGCCATCGGCACACCAAAAACAGTCACCAATATCGATAAAAGGGATGCTCGAGCGCGTGAGGGCCCGTGCAAAAGTGCTTCCGCCCGTTCCACGCTCCGCAACCACGATACAGTAAAGGCCCGCGTCTGCATGCTCGATCGAGACTTCCCCTGCCGGAAACGCCTTCCGCACAAGCGCCGCCAGGCCATCGCGCGCCTCGCGAGCGCGCACGCGCACGCGGTTCACATGTCGCTCGTAATCACCCGATTCCAGCAAACGAGCCAAAGCGACCTGGTCAACAGAGCTAACCGACGAGGCGTAAAAACCAAGGTTGCGCCTAAACCGCTCCATTAGCTCATCGGGCAACACCATGTACGCTAGACGCAACGCCGATGACAGGCTCTTCGAAAACGTGTTGGTGTAAATAACCGACTGGGCGGCATCGATCGATGCGAGCGCAGGAATCGGCTTGCCAGCAAGGCGAAACTCACAATCAAAGTCATCTTCGATGAGATACCGACCTGGTCGCTCGGCGGCCCAGCTCAGAAGCGCATAGCGACGCGCAATGCTCGTCACAAGGCCGGTCGGATACTGATGGGACGGCATCAGGTGAAGGACATCGGTCCCGCTTTTCTGCAGAGTGCTCAAGTCCACGCCCTCATCATCCAACGGGATATGTCGAACTTGGCAGCCCATAGCCTGATAGATACGCGTCAGACGCAAATAGCCCGGATCCTCAACCGCATACACCTTGTCCGCGCCAAGCAACTGAACCAACATGGTATCGAGCAGCTGGGCGCCCGCACCGATAACGATGTTGTTGGGGTCGACATTCATACCCCTTGTCCCGTGCAGATGGTGAGCAATTGCGCGTCGCAGCCGAGCAGTGCCCTGCGCCGGTGCGGGCGAAAAGATTTCGCGCTCGTCTTCGGATGCCAGCGTCGCCCGTAGCGCGCTTTGCCAAAGCCGCGCCGCCTCCAAAGCAGAAGGAGAAAGCGCATCGAATCGCTCGACCTGTCCGTTGACATCATGCACGCTGGGGCCCACAGAGACGGCATCTCGGTCGATGCCCTCCGCAGCCGAAGCCAAAACCGGTGCATCCGGAAGCTCGCAAGCGTAGTAGCCACGACGTGGTATTGAGCAAATATAGCCCTCAGCGAGTAACTGGCTATATGCATTCTCGATGGTAATAACACTGATTCCCAGATGACTGGCAAAGGCGCGCTTAGACGGCAAATGCTCCCCCGCCACAATGCGTCCAGCTACGATATCATCTCGAATTTGCTGGTAAACATACTCATAGAGCGATGCTTCGCCGCGTTTTTCCAAATTGTAGTCAAGCATGAGCCTATCACCTGACCTTATTAAGTCATTCAATCTGGTATTAGTCTGACCTTGTAATTATCTCGAAAACTGAGTATTTTGTCATACCCAGCTCCCCGATAGGATGTTCCGTCAAGCAATGCACATGCCAACCAAGGGAGCAACCATGGCAGAACAGAACAGCAAGGCCGACCGCGTCAAACTCAATCGCGAGCTCGCGCAGATGCTCAAGGGCGGCGTCATCATGGACGTTACCACGCCCGAGCAGGCACGCATCGCCGAGGAGGCAGGCGCCTGCGCCGTCATGGCCCTCGAGCGCATCCCGGCCGACATCCGTGCCGCAGGCGGCGTCTCGCGCATGAGCGACCCCAAGATGATCAAGGGCATCCAGGAGGCCGTCTCCATCCCCGTCATGGCCAAGTGCCGCATCGGTCACATCGTCGAGGCGCAGGTCCTGCAGGCCATCGAGATCGACTACATCGATGAGTCCGAGGTTCTCTCCCCTGCCGATGACGTCTATCACATCGACAAGACCCAGTTTGACGTGCCGTTTGTCTGCGGCGCCCGTGATCTGGGCGAGGCGCTGCGCCGTGTTGCCGAAGGCGCCACGATGATTCGCACCAAGGGTGAGCCGGGTACGGGCGACGTCGTTCAGGCCGTGCGTCACATGCGCAAGATCCAAAAGCAGATCCGTGACGTTGTTGCCCTGCGCAACGACGAGCTCTTTGAGGCAGCCAAGCAACTGCAGGTTCCGGTCGAGCTGGTGCGCGAGGTCCATGCCACGGGTAAGCTTCCCGTCGTGAACTTTGCCGCCGGCGGCGTAGCGACCCCCGCCGACGCCGCGCTAATGATGCAGCTGGGCGCCGAAGGCGTGTTTGTCGGCTCGGGCATCTTTAAGAGCGGCGACCCCGCCAAGCGCGCAGCCGCCATCGTCAAGGCCGTGGCAAACTTCACCGATGCCAAGCTCATTGCCGAGCTTTCAGAGGACCTGGGCGAGGCCATGGTGGGCATCAACGCCGACGAGATCGAGATTATCATGGAAGAGCGCGGGCGCTAGTCCAGCAGAAAGGATCGCACATGAGCGATTATGCAGACCAAACGGTCGCCGTGCTGGCGGTCCAAGGCGCATTTGCCGAGCACGAGGCAAGACTATCCGAGCTGGGCGCGCGCTGTATTGAGCTGAGGCAGGCGGCTGATTTAAAGCAGGACTTTGACCGTCTGGTACTTCCCGGCGGCGAGTCTACCGTTCAAGGGAAGCTGCTAGATGAGTTGGGCATGCTCGAGGAGCTTCGCACCCGCATTGTTGAAGGCATGCCCGTCCTGGGCACCTGCGCCGGCCTGATTCTGCTGGCTCACGACCTTGCCGCCCATGACGATAAGGGCACGCCGCGCCTGGCAACCATGGATGTGCTCGTTGAGCGCAATGCCTACGGCAGGCAGCTCGGCAGTTTTCGAACCAAGGGGCAGGTAGCTGGCATCGACGGTGAAGTGCCGCTGACGTTTATCCGCGCGCCCCGCATCGTCGAGGTCCACGGCGACGCAAAGGCCTTAGCGAAAGTCGACGGCCGTATCGTCGCCGCGCGCCAGGGCAACCAGCTCGGCGTAACCTTCCACCCCGAACTCGACGAAGACACCCGCCTCCACGAACTGTTCCTACAAATGTAGGCAGAACAGAAACGAGAGTGGATAATCTCCCACTTTGAGCCTGAATGCGAGCCCAAACTGGGAGATTATCCACTCTCATGCTATGTAGTCGTTGGGTGTTCCTATAGTTTTGTCAACCGTCGGGGCTACTCCCGGTAGGGCACCCGGTCGCGCATCACGGCGTATATCGCCCTGAGCCGCTTCCTCGCGACGGCCTTGAGCGCCCGCCCG
>CABUSE010000031.1 GCA_902494135.1 uncultured Collinsella sp.
CTGGACTGCGTGGTCCAGGGCCTAATCATCACCGTGCTGGTGCTGGCGAGCTTCTTTGTGGGCGTGTACTTTGACATGGGCTACATCCACATCGCCGATATGATCGCCGGCAATGCCGACGAGGAAGGCGTGATGATGGCGTTCATCACGCTCAACATGGTCGAGATTTTCCACTGCTTCAATATGCGCAGCCGTCGTGCGTCGCTGTTCACCATGAAGAAGCAGAACAAGTGGCTGTGGGCTTCCGCCGCGCTGGCACTGGTGCTGACGGTGATCGTGACCGTGCAGCCGACGCTTGCCGAGATGTTCTTTGGCCCCGTGACGCTTGAGCTCAAGGGCGTTCTTGCCGCGCTGGGCCTGGCCTTCCTGATCATCCCGCTGATGGAGATCTACAAGGCGATCATGCGCGCTGTGGAGAAAGAGTAACGTACCTGTCCGGGCCCGCCCCACGCCCTTTCTCCCTCACTGGTCCTCGCGCTTCGCGCTGCGGGATCGTTCGGGAGAAAGGGCTTCCGGGGCGGGCCCTGCGGTATCCTTGCTGGCTTTTCTCCCGCGCGGATGATAAAGGGCTGAGGGAAAGTTTGTGAGCTGGTCGGGCTTTGCCCGGCCAGCTCTTTTTGATTTAAAATACCTGCTCAGTTGTGATTTATGGTGCTGGGAGGCGCTTGTGGGCAAGGCTAAGGCTAAGGCGAAGAAAAAGACGACGGGGGCGCGGGCTAAGCGCGATCGTCGTCGGAAGCTCGCGACCGAGGCTCCCGTATCTGCTGAGGAGCTGCTGGCAAGCGTGCCGGGGCTTGACGCGCTGCAGGACGTTCCGGCGTTTGATGACCTGCCAGTCGATGAAACCCAGCAGACTGCCTTTGATGATTTCTGCGCACATGCCGAGGAGCCCGAGCAGATGCGGCTGGGTGCCGTGGTGCGCTTGGATCGCGGGTTTCCGCTGGTGGCGACTGCCGACGACACCTTCCGCGCCGAGCATGCCGTGGGGTTTGCCAAGTCGCGCGGCGAGGACGAGGTCCTGTTGCCTGCCGTGGGCGACCGTGTGGCGGTGCGCCGCGCTCCCGGGCACGATATGGGCGTGATTGAGTGCGTGCTGCCGCGCCGTACGAGCTTTGAGCGTTGGCGCGGCCGTGCCCGTGGAGAGCGCCAGGTGCTCTGCTCCAACGTGGATAGCGTGCTAATCGTGCAGGCGCTCGGTGCCGGTGAGGTGCTGCTCGACCGCGTGGCGCGCTCGCTGGTGTTGGCGCTCGACTGCGATGCCGAACCGGTGGTGGTGCTCACCAAAGCTGATCGCTGCGATGCCGAGGAGCTCGAGCGCGATCTGGACCGCATGCGCCGCCTGGTGGGTCCGGACGTGCGCGTGATCGTGACGTCCTCTGCCGAGGGGCGCGGCCTGGACGAGGTTCGTTCCTGCGTGCCTGCCGGGAGCTGCGCCATGATTCTGGGCGAGTCGGGTGCCGGCAAGTCGACGCTGCTCAATGCGCTGCTGGGCCACGATACGTTGGCGACTGGCGGTGTGCGCGAACGCGACGACCAGGGCCGTCACACTACCGTCGCGCGCGTGATGGTGGCACTGCCGGGCGACGCCGGCGTGATCGCCGATGCCCCGGGCCTGCGCAGCTTACCGCTCGTGGGTCACGAGCGGGGTCTGGCGCGCGCCTTCCCCGAGATTGTCGAGGCATCGCGCGCGTGCCGGTTTGGCGATTGCACGCATACCCATGAGCCGGGTTGTGCCGTTCGCGAGGCCGAGGACGCCGGGCAGATCGACAGCCTGCGTTTGGAAACGTTCCAAAACCTGGCGTCATCCATGCGCGTGAGTGCTCAAATGCTCGATCCCGATGTCCACCTGTAATTGATTTTTCCTATGACAGCCGTCTTCCAACTGTTCGGGAGACGGCTTTTTTGCTGCGAAAAAGCCTCGAAACATGCAGTTTGCTGACGTGCTGACCAAAACCTTGCCACGAGCTTGACGGGCTGGTTAGTTTTTGGTCAGCGATTGGTTTGACATCGAAAACCGAGATCGCGATTGCGCCGCTTTGCACTCTGACCACCCAGACAATGGTGGTACGGGCATTCGCCCGGCACTGCCATGAGAGGAGCGGCCGTGAACAAGAGCAAGCGCATCGCCATCAGTCTGGTCGCGGGCGTGCTCGCTGCGCTGCTCTGCATGGTTTACGGCTCGTCGATTCGCTCGCAAGCCGAACAGGTCCAGGCTGAGACCTTGGCCAAGTACGGTGGCGATCGCGCCGAGGTATGCGTCGCGGCGCGCGATATCGATGTGGGCGAGACCCTCGATGAGACCAATGTCATAACCCAGGAATGGCTGACGAGTCTGCTGCCGCGTGACGCGGCGACCGAGCTGCGCCAGGTGCGCGGCGACGTGACGACTTCGCGTATTCCCAAAAACGCCGTGATCTGCAATGTCTACACCAAGGCCGAGAGCCACAAGCTCGAGGTGCCTAAGGGCAAGGTCGCCGTTTCGGTGGCGGTCGATGCCGAGCACTCGGTCGGCGGTGCTACGGGCGTGGGCAGCTACGTGCATGTGTATGTGCAAAAAGACGGCGTAACCGATCGACTGTGCGGCGCGTACGTGATCGATACCAGTGAGGATTCCGGCGCCACGCGCGAGGGCAAGATCGAATGGGTGACGCTGGCGGCTGACCCCGAAGACGTCAAGGAACTGCTGGGAGCCTCGGGCAAGGGAACGGTCAGCTTGACGATTCCCGCCACGGCGCGCGGCAAAAAGAGCGGAGGCGACGAGTGATGAAGGCGATCTGGCTTGCGTGCTGCGCGTGCGGCGATTACGGGCTGTTGCAGCGGGAAGTCGAGGGCCGTGATACGGGTGCACAGGTGCTTCGCGTGGGTGACCTGGACGGGCTGGTTTCCATGGCGCGGGCGTTTCCGTCGCGCCGCGGAGCTGCCATCATCGCGGCGTCTCTGTTTGATACCGAAGATGTGCGCAAGACTGTTGCGCGCCTGACGGCCGAAGGCCGCGTGAGTCGCGTGGTCGTGTTGATAGAAGCACTCGATCCGTCGGATATCGAGGGGCTGTTTCGCGCAGGGGCGACCGAGGTCATCGCTGCGCACAGTATATGCGGCAACGGGCGAGCGGGCGAGGGAGCGGTTGATTCCGATCGGCGCATGACGATTGAGCCCGATGCTTTTGTTGATAGGGAACCCGGGGCGCCTCGCGCTACAAGAGGCCCGCGTGTTGATGATTATGGAAAAGCGGAAGCCGAGCATGGTCGGCGCCCCCGGAACCCCCTTGTATACGATGACGCTGGAGGACCGGCGCAGCATGCTGGCGACTCCCCGGCTGTAGATATGGGATACGTGCGCGGCGTGAATCTGGCGGATGAACTCGACGAAGTTGAGGGCTTTGCCGGGTGCGGCGAGTTGTCGCTGATGCAGCATGAGCAGATTGCGCAGAACGAGCCTGCCTCGCAGACCGAACAAGCCGCCATGCCGGCTTGGACGCAGCGTGTAGTTGCGGCGGGGGAGACGGGGACGCTGTCACCGACGCCCGCCCCGCCGCCTCCGATGCCGCCGGCAGACGCTGCCGCTTCGCCGCATCGAGCTCCGGTCATCTGCGCCATTTCGGGTTCGGGCGGTTGCGGCAAGTCGACGATCGTTGCCACCATGGCACACACATCGTCGCTGTTGGGCTTGCGTGCCGCCGTGCTCGACCTGGACCTGATGTTTGGAAACCTTTACGACTTGTTAGGCGTCGATGCTCCGCACGATATGGCGGCACTTATCGAGCCGTCGGCGGCGGGCACGCTCACCGAGCCGGATATCGTGGCCGCATCGATGCGCGTCGCCCCGGGCGTTACGCTCTGGGGTCCCGTCGCGGCGCCCGAGCAAGCTGAGCTCATGGCACGTCCGGTGGAGCTGCTGCTCGATGTCCTGCGTCGCGAATCCGACGTGGTCTTTATCGATACCTCGGTCTTTTGGGGCGATGCCGTGGCGGCTGCGGTGGCGGCGAGCGACCGTTGCCTGGTCGTTGGCGATGCGGCGGTGTCGTCCGCGACATCGGCGTCGCGCGTCATTGAACTGGCAAGTCGAGTAGGTGTGCCGCGCACGCGCATGAGCGCCGTGTTCAACCGGTTCGGTGCGCGCGGGGCAGACGAGGACGTCGCCATGCGCTTTGAGATTGCCTGTGCGTTGAGCTCCAAGATTCGTATCGCCGATGGCGGGCAGGATCTCGCCGCGCTCATGGCGTTTGGGCGCGCCGACGAGGCAGTGGGTCAGACGAGCGCTTTTGCGACCAGCGTGCGCGAGGCCACGCGCGAGATGCTCGTGGAACTGGGGTGCGCCGTCGGCCCTTGGAGCGATATAGTCGCCGACCGTGCAACGCGTACCGAACGCCCGCGTATCCGCCTTCCCTGGTCGCGCGAGGGTGATCAGCGATGAGCCTGCAAACGAGGATTAAGGCTGCCGGCGCTGCAGCGGCGGCAGCTCCTGTAGATGCGGGGCGTCGCCGCGCGGTGAAACGACGCACTAAGCGCGCCGTGATGGACCGCATGGGTTACGACGAAGTGGCGCGTATCAGCGCCTATATCGACCCGGCGCTTGCCCGCTCGGAATTGCGTCCCGCGGTGGAGGCGGCGCTCAATGTTGAGGAGCCGACCGATCTCGCGACGTCCGAACGCGAGACCATCATCGACGAGATTTTGGATGACGTGGTGGGCCTGGGGCCGTTGCAGCCGCTCATCGAGGACGACACCGTTACCGAGATCATGATCAACGGCTGCCGCTCGGCCTTCTTTGAACGCGGCGGCGTCTTGTACCCTATCGAGCATGCGTTTGAGGATGATGAGCAGATCCGTGTGCTTATCGACCGCATCATCTCGCCACTTGGCCGCCGTATCGACGAGCGCAGCCCCATCGTCAACGCTCGCCTTAAAACGGGCTATCGCGTCAACGCGGTGATTCCGCCTGTGGCGATTGACGGACCGATTCTCACCATCCGAAAGTTCTCGGACCGCATCTGCTCGCTGGACGAGCTTGTGGGGCTGGGGTCACTGCCGCTTTGGTATGCGCAGCTGCTGTCGTGCGCGGTGTCGCTGCGACAGGACCTGGCGGTTGCGGGAGGCACGGGATCTGGTAAGACCACCCTGCTCAACGCGCTGTCATGCGAGATTTCCACCGGCGAGCGCATCGTGACGATCGAGGACTCTGCCGAGCTCAAGTTTGCGCATCATCCGCACGTGGTGCGCCTAGAGGCGCGCGAGGCTTCAATTGAGGGCGAGGGCGCGGTGACGATCCGCGACCTGGTGACCAATGCCCTGCGCATGCGCCCCGACCGCATCGTGGTGGGCGAGGTGCGCGGTGCCGAGTGCTGCGACATGTTGCAGGCCATGAATACGGGCCACGACGGGTCGCTCACCACACTTCATGCGGGTTCAGAACAGGAGACCGTGGTGCGTCTGACGTTGCTTGCACGTTATGGCATCGATCTGCCGAGCGAGCTCATCGAGGAGCAGATTGCCATGGCGCTCGACGGCATCGTGATGTCCGAGCGCCACGCCGATGGCAGGCGCTTCGTCTCCTCGTATTCGGGGGTGCGTCGCGCCGCGTCGGGCGGCGTAGAGCTCGAGCGCTATGTGACTTTCGATGCCGCCGAGCGCACCTGGGCGCTTGACCGCGAGCCGCCGTTTATCGCAGAAGGCCTGCGGTCGGGGACGCTCACACAAGAGGAGGTGGACGAATGGAGGTCGCTGTGCCCCTCGTCGTAGGGGGTTTGGCAGGGTTTTCTGTTGCGACGGCGTGCGGGGCGGAACCTCGTGTGCCGCAGGTGCCGCCGGCGGAGCTGGCGCGTCAGGCGCTCGAGACGGTGGCAGAGAAGCTGCCGCGTGAGCTGGTGGAAAACGATCTGCTGAAAAAGATCGCCCGTTCGTGGGCATCGCTGGCTCCGGCGCATCGCCTTGGCCTCGTGATTGAAGATGCTTCGGGGCGTTTGGCGTTTCTACTGCTATCGAGCGGTGTCTGCAGCGTTTTACTAACGATGGTGTCGTTATCGCCCCTCGGGTTTGCCTTGGGACTTGTTGCTCCGATTGCCGCTGGCGCCGCTCGGGATGGCTTTGAGAGCCGGCGCGAGCAACACGATGCAGAAGAGGCCATGCCCGAGGCGTTTACCGCACTTTCCATGTCGCTTGCCTCGGGACATTCGCTGGCCCAGGGCATGCGCTTTGTGGGCGCTCATGCGCAAGAACCGGTGCATACCGAGTTTTTGCGGGTGGCGGCGGCGATCGATTGCGGTATCTCGGCGACCGACGCGCTCGATGACTTGCTCGTGCGCATCGACGCCCCCGGTCTTTCGCTTGTGACCTTGGCGCTTAAGGTGTCACAGCGCACCGGCGCTCCGCTTGCCGACTTGCTGTCCGAGGCGTCGAGCATGGTAGGGGAGCGCATTGAGCTCAAGCGCCGCCTGGATGTCAAGACGTCGCAGGCTCGCATGTCGGCGCATATGGTCGCGGCGATGCCGGCGGGCATGTGCGCGGTGTTGGCGCTGCTTTCGGCAGATTTTCGTCGCGGTCTTGCGACGCCTGCCGGTGCGGGCGCTGTGGTGCTGGGTCTCGCCCTCAACGCCGTTGCCCTGGTGGTTATCCGGCGCATTATGAGGGTGGAGCTATGAGCGCCCCAGTTGCAGTTGCGGCTTGCCTGTGCGCCCTGAGTGTATTTATCGCGACGGGTTTGGATCGGGCGGATGCACGCAAGATCGCAGGGGCCTGCAAGCGCGAGGCGGTGCTGGTCGCTGCCGCGGGTCGCTCAGTGGTCGATGCCCTGACCGCGCGAGTGAAGGGCGCGGTTGGAGCGGGCGGCCCGGCGCGAGTTTCGCTCGGCGAAGTGTCCGAGATGATCGATGTTGTGCGCTTGGGTCTTTCGGCCGGTCTTTCGTTTGATGCGGCGCTTGAGATTTTCTGCGCCAACCGCCGGTCAGTGCTGGCTCTTCGCCTTGAGCGGGCCTGCATGGCGTGGCAGGTGGGCGTGGGCACGCGTGAGGACGAGTTGTTGGCCGCCGCGCGCGATCTGGACGTACGAGCGCTCGAGACCTTTGCCATCACGGTGGGGCAGGCGCTCGCCCTGGGTGCCCCACTTGCCGAGACGCTGGCCGCTCAAAGTCGCGAGATCCGTGCGGCTCATCGCGCCGCGGTCGAGCGTGAGATCGAGCGTGCGCCCGTCAAGCTGCTGATCCCCACCGGCACGCTCATCTTGCCGGCGTTGCTTCTGTCCATATTGGGCCCGCTGCTGGGAGCAGGCGGGATGATGTAGGGAGGAATACATGAACACGATGGTCGAAGTTGCTGACAAGGCTTGGAACTGGGCTTTTTGCCGGGCGATCCGCGCTCGCCAGCATGCCAAGGAGCTGTTGCGGGAGGAGAGCGCGCAGGGTACCACCGAGTACGCCATTTTGGTGGGCGTGCTTGTGGTGATCGCGATTATTGCCATCGTTGCATTTAAAGGCAAGGTCCAAGATCTATGGAACGCTATCAGCGAGGGCATCAACAGTCTGTAGAGGGCGAGCGCCCCATCGGGGTGCTGCTGGTGTTTGCTTGCCTGACCGTGGCGATAGCGGCGGTGCTTTGGGGGCTTAACGCCGCGCGGCAGCAGCGTCCTGGGGCCGCCTTCGATTCGGGCTCAGATTCGGCGGTGGCGACTCAAAAAGATGAGATGCGAGATGCGGACGATTCGGATGTCGCTGTCACGGCGCAAACCTTTCTGCGGACGCTCGACAAGCGGTCTGGCACTGCGACGGATTCGCCTGAGGACAACGCGATTGCGGTCCGGCTTGCATGGTCCGAGGACCGACCGATGACCGAGGCAGCGGCGGATATGTTACGCGCCTACCGCGAGGTGCCAACGGCCCAGCTCGCCCTGAGCGGCTATCTCGATATTAAGGGCAACGTATGGGGCGCCATCGTGCGCGATGGGCGCGGCTGGGTCGATATGGTGACGGTTGCCGCGGATACCGGCGATGCTTCGTGTCGTCTGCGCGCCGTGCGCCTGGTCCCGCAAACAATAAGCTCAAAGGAGGGATCGTGAAATGCATGGCGTTCTGCGTGAAGAGGTTGCCCAAGCGACTGTGGAATACGCCATCGTCACGGTGGCGCTGTTATCGATCGTGCTGGCGATCGCGGGGCTTTGGCGTGCTGGCACCGATGGGCGCTTGGCGGCGCTGGTTGAGCGGGCGGCATCCCATGGCGTTGCCTCGACGTCGGTTATCGACGCCGCTGCGGGCGCTAAGGACATTGCGTTGTATTGATATCGCGCGCGAGGACCGGGCGCAGTCTACGGTCGAGGCCGCTTTTTTGCTGCCGACGTTTCTGACGCTCATCCTTCTCGCACTGCAACCGGTGTGCCTGCTCTATACGCGCGCGGTCATGGAGTCTGCCGCCGCCGAGACCGCGCGGCTCATGACCACGACGACGGCGGAGGACGACGATCTTAAGGAGTTCACCCGCCGCCGGCTTGCCGCGGTGCCCAACGTTTCGATCTTTCATGCCGGCGGGCCGTTGTCGTGGAATATCGAGCTTGGTCGGGCCGGTGCGGGTGGCGTCTCGTCCGTGTCCGTTTCCGGCGAGGTCAGGCCGTTGCCTGTGATCGGTGCGTTTGCGCAGGCTATGGGTGGTACCGCCGAGGGCGGCTACGTTGAGCTCAAGGTCGATGTCTCGTATCAATCACGTCCCGAATGGCTGGAGGGAGATTATGATTCGTGGATTGCTACATGGGATTAAGCGTTTCTGGTCTAGATGCGTTTTGACGCGCCGTCCGAGCTGCCATCGCAAGCGAGGCGGCTTTATGGGCCGCGCCGGTATCGACCTGTTTATCGAAGACGGTGCCTACACCACGCTTTCTTCTGCCGTGGTCATCCTAGTGGTGCTCACGTTGTTGTTTTCGTCGACCGCGGCGATATGGAGCATGTCGCGTGCCGGGGATACCCAGGTGGCGGCCGATAGCGGCGCGCTGGCGGGTGCCAACGTAGTGTCGTCCTATCACACGGCTGCTACGGTGGTTGATGCGAGCATCTTGAGTCTGGGGCTGGCGGGGTTTGCCACAATCGGGACGGGCCTGGTCGCCATCCTCATCCCGGGTGCCGAACCAGTTGCCGGCAATATGGTCGACACCGGGATTGAGATCATTAAAACGCGCAACAAGTTTGCCAAAAGCGCATCGGAAGGCTTACAGAAAATCGAGACGGCTCTGCCGTATCTGATCGCCGCGCGTGCCACGCAGGCGGTGTCGGCGCAGGATACCGATAGTGTGACCTATACCGGTACGGCGCTTGCCGTGCCCAGGACATCCGAGTCTGATTTTGTTGCGCTCGAGGGTTCCGAGATCTCGACCGATGCCATTAAAGACACATCGGATGATTTAGAGCGTGCGGCCGAGGAGCTGCGGAAGGCTTCTGAGGACACGGCGAAGGCTAAAGAGCGCGCTTGGCTGGCGGATTGTGGCGGGTCGGACGAGAGTTCGATTGGCAAGTACTCGTGTATGTGGGAGCGTGCGAAAAAACTAGCAGAACTATCTGACAGCCAGAACCGTCATGAAAAGTCGAGCATCACATGGGAGCCGCAAATAGCGCTCGATCGCGCGAAAACCTATTACCGACAGCGCTTGGCGAATGAAAAACCTCAGGGATCGAGCGTCGAGATGAAAGCGCAGTCAGCCGCTCGAAAAGCGTTCTATGCCTATGCGATTGAAGAGGTCGATCGAGCATACATAAAAGATGATGGCGAACGGTTTTCTGCCTATATCCCACTATTGCCGCGTGTCCCAAACGAGGTGCGGCCGACCGAACTTTACACCGATGCCGCATGGCCTGTAAGCAACAACGACGGCAGAACATACCTGCATTATGGAGTCGAATGCCCCGTCTATCAGAAAGGGACTCCGAGTGGGCTGGCATCTGTTGCTGATTATGATGGTCGTGATACATGCGAAGCGTGCGGCTTCGGCGTGGTTACGCTTGGAAGCGCCCTCATGCCGCCATCGTTCATCGAAAACGGCTTCGAGTACCACTTTGACAAGTTCAAAGAGGCTCTGGAAGACTACATCGAATGCCGCAACAAAGAGCTCGAGCTCGAGCGTCAGACCGAAGACGAGGCCGATCGTGCGGGCAATACGTTTGACCAGGCCATCAAGGAGCTTTCGGGCGAGCGTCCGCGTATCGCTCCGCCCGGTCGCAACGGCGTAGTTGCCCTTGCGGTTTCGGGTGCCATCTCGAGCCCCGATGAGCTCAACTCTTCGTTTAGCACGGCAGTCAGGCTCGGCGATCGCGGTGCTATCTCTGCCGCGGTGTTGGCACCCGATGAGGCGACGGCGCAAAACAACGTGCTTTCGCGATTTTTCTCGACATTGAAGGAACGCTCGGGCGGCGTTGCCGGCGTGCTCGACGGCGTCATGGATGTTTGGGGACGGCTGCTCGTAGGATACGGTGATATCCAAGGTTCGGCCGACGAACTTATGGACGAGATGATTAAAGGCCTAGGAGGGGGCAGCGGCGCGTTGGGTTCCATCGCATCGTGGCTCGGCGATACCGTTTCGGCGTCCATGGCGGCGTTGGGTCTGGAACCGTGCGACTTGCGCCTGCGAAAGCCAGTGCTGACCGATTCCGCCAACGTCATTAAGAGCCCGGGGTCTGACATTGCTGGTCTCTCTCAAGCGCAAGACAAGCTGCGAAGTATTCCGTTGGGCGTGACCGATCCCAAGGCGCTTTGCGAGGCGTTGGAATATCAAGTCGAACGCACCATTAGCGGTACGGTGTTCACGCTTGCGGAGATTCCTCTGCCCGGCGGCGGCTCCATCCCACTCACCGTCGATGTTGCCACGCTGGTTGGCGCTCTGGGCGGTGGGTCGTAATGAGTATCCGCATGCGTCTGCGCGAGGAGCGCGCCCAAGCGACGGTGGAGATGGCGGTGGTTACGCCCGTTTTGCTGGTGCTGGCACTCATCGTGTACAACGTCATGATCTTTGCCAGCGCTGTCGCGCGCTTCGACCGCGTGGTACCCGACATCGTGTTGGCGCACGCCGTGGCGTCGGAGGGGGAGGGCGACGAAAGCTCTGCCGATGCCTCGGCGACGGTTCAGACTCAAATTCTGAATGCCATGGAAGGCTATGACTTGCGGATCGAAGTGTCGAGCGAGCAAGGCGCGGAGGCATTGGATGGTGGCCTGCTCTCCCTATCCGGTACGTTTAGGACCTACACCTGCACCATGCACTATGAGCCGTGGCCGACTTCTCTCAGCATCGCTGGCGTTTCGCTGGGGGCGCCGACAACGTTGTCGCACGAGCGCGCGGTGACGGTCGATCCATGGCGTCCGGGGGTGGTCATGTGACCGCGGTCTCGTCTTACATCGCCTACGCGCGGGCACTCAACAGGCTGGGTTGGACGCCGGCCGAGTTTGTGGTGGCGGAGTCGTTTGCCGTGCGCCTGCGCGGCATGCTGGGACGGCGTCCGGTTGCCGCCAACGGCCTGCCGCTTGTCATGGCGTTTCCGCACTGTTCCTCGGTCCACACGTGTTTTATGGCTTATCCCATCGATATCGCCTTTATCGATGCGCGCGGCTATGTCCTCGTATGCTACGAAAACGTACGTCCCTGGCGTATGTGCTCCTGTCCCGGCGCCTGGGCCGTACTAGAGCGCCCTTCAATCATTGTTTCGACCCCTGCTCTCCAACGCGTGCCGGCTTAAGGGACTGAGCGAAAAACTTCTTGCTGCCGGCTGATGCCTCTGACGTGCCGATTTATAGAACCGAGGCTGTGCTCAAAAACTTTTTTAAAATTCTCGGTTGACCGGAACGCGTCCTTGGTTATACTAATCAAGCCTTGAAACAAGGCACACCTCAAATGGCTGGGTAGCTCAGTTGGTAGAGCAGAGGACTGAAAATCCTCGTGTCAGGGGTTCGATTCCCTTCCCC
>CABUSE010000032.1 GCA_902494135.1 uncultured Collinsella sp.
CACGCCCGCGCGGAGGAGCTCGGTGTTGCAGTCGGCGACCTCGAACGGCGTCACGACTTTCATCGCACTCCCCCTTCCACGCGCTTAAAGAAGCAGGTACGGTTGCCGGTATGGCAGGCTGGACCCGGCGAGTCGACCTTGACCAGCAGTGTATCGCTATCGCAGTCGGCCCAGAGCTCCTTGACCTCCTGCATGTTGCCGCTCGTCGCGCCCTTATTCCAGAGCTCTTGGCGGCTGCGGCTCCAAAACCACGTGGTACCGGTCTTGAGCGTCAACCCCACCGATTCCTCGTTCATCCAAGCAACCATAAGCACCTCGCCGGTGTCATATTGCTGAACCACACAAGGGATCAATCCTTTGGCGTCGTATTTAAGATCCGCTGGAGTAGTAATTTCTCTCATTTCAATTCCCCAATTTAAACATCACATGTCGGCGAGGGTTGTCCAGGTGCCGCAGGTTGCCACGAAAGAGGAGCGACGCGTACTTTGGTACGCGAGCGACGGTTTGAGCGGCAAGATGCGGTGCCTGGACAAGCCGCAGCGCAGCCCGCAGCACTAGAAGTCCAACCTCACAGGAATACCTTGAGAGGCCATATACTCTTTGACTTCGCGAATGCTGAAGGTTCCAAAGTGAAAGACGCTCGCCGCCAGCACGGCATCGGCCTCGCCCTCGATCACGCCCTCAGCGAAATGCTCGAGCGTGCCCACGCCACCGCTCGCGATGACGGGGATTGGCACCGCGCGCGCCACGGCGCGGGTGAGCGCCAGGTCAAAGCCAGCCTTGGTGCCGTCGCGATCCATGCTGGTCAGCAGGATCTCGCCGGCGCCGCGGCGAGCCGCCTCCTCGGCCCACGCCACCGCATCGATACCCGTGGCGTTGCGGCCTCCTGCGGTAAAGACCTCCCACTTGTCGGCACCGGATGCTCCGGGCAAGCCGACGCGCTTGGCATCGATCGCCACAACCACGGCCTGGCTGCCAAACGCCGCGGCAGCCTGGCTGATCAGCGACGGATCGCGCACAGCCGCCGAGTTGAGCGACACCTTGTCGGCACCGGCGGCAACCATGGTGCGCATGCCCGCCAGGTCGCGAAAGCCGCCGCCCACGGTATAGGGAATGGCCAGCTCCTCGGCCGCATGCGCCGCCATCTCGATAGTCGTCGCACGGTTATCGCTCGTCGCGGTAATATCCAAAAATACGACCTCGTCCGCACCCTCGCGGTCGTAGGCGCGGGCCAGCTCCACCGGATCGCCGGCATCGCGCAAGCTCACAAAGTTGACGCCCTTGACCACACGGCCGTCCTTGACGTCCAGGCAGGGAATTACGCGCTTGGTAAGCATGGGCTACTCCTCCCCTCGAGCGGCGGCCAGCGCCTGGGCCAGCGTAAAGTTGCCCTCGTAGAGCGCACGACCGGTAATGGCGCCTTCAATCGCGCCCTCGCCCACCGCGGCCAGCGCGCGGATGTCGTCGAGCGTCGAGATACCGCCCGACGCCACGACGGGAAAGCCCGCGACCTGCGCCACATGGCGATACGCCGCCACATCGATGCCCGTCTGCATGCCATCACGCGCGATGTCGGTATACACCAGATGCTTAAAGCCCAGCTCGGTAAGCTGCGCCACGGCATCGTCGAGTGCCACGCCCGCGCCGTCGCGCCAGCCGTTCACCTTAACCTGGCCGTCGCGCGCGGCAATGTCGGCGACCAACAGCTCGCCAAAGCCCTGGGCCGCCACCTCAGCAAAACCCGGCTCGGTCACGAGCACGGTGCCCAGCGCAATGCGGCGAGCACCATAGCCTGCCAGCTCATCGATGCGTGCGAGTGAGCGAACGCCGCCGCCCACGTCCACGGACAGACCGTCGACGCCGCAGATGGCCTTAATCGCCGCCGAGTTGGCAGCGCATGTGTCCTCGTCCTCGCCAAAGGCAGCGGACAGGTCGACGACATGCACCCAGCTTGCGCCCTGCTCGGCAAACGAGCGGGCGACGGCCACGGGGTCATCGGAATATACCTTGCAGCGGTTGCGGTCGCCGCGCTCCAGGCGCACAACCTTGCCGCCGATCAGATCGATTGCGGGAAACAGGATCATCGGCCAACCTCCTCGACGATGTTGACGAAGTTCTTAAGGATGCGCTGACCCAGCGCGGAGGATTTCTCGGGATGGAACTGGCAGCCCCACACATTGCCGTGGCGCACGATGCACGGGAAACTCCGTGTATAGTGCGTGCGCGCCAACACATCGGTGACATCGACGTCGCCGGCCACCGCGTAGCTGTGGGTGAAGTACATATTGGCGCCCTCGGCAAAACCGGCGAGCAGCGGATCGGCCGCGCCGGCAGGCGTCATGTGCACCTGATCCCAGCCCACGTGCGGGACCTTCAGACGGCTCGACTCCAGGTGCGTGCACGAGCCACGCATGATGCCCAGGCCATCGACCCAGGGACCGCCGGCCTGCTCGGAGGCATCGTCGTCCGCGTCCACGCCCTCGTCCGCAGGCACGCCCTCGTTGCCACGCTCAAAAAATAGCTGAAGACCCAGGCAGATGCCGAGCAGCGGAGTTCCGGCGGCAACGGCATCGAGCACGGCCACCTCCTCGCCGCTCTGGCGCATAAAGGCGATCGCGTCATAGAACGCGCCCACGCCCGGGATGACCAGGCCGTCGGCGTTGCGGATCTGCTCCGGATCGTCCGATGTGCAGGCGGCGGCACCGGCGCGCGCAAGCCCGCGCACGACGCTCGACAAGTTGCCCTTGTGGTAGTCGACCACCACGATCTTCGGTTCGCCCACGCGACCCCTCCACTTCTCATCATCCAAAACCACCACAAAGGTGCCTGTCCCCTTCGTGGTGGTTTTACCCTTGTGACGGTTACAGCGAGCCCTTGGTGCTGGGGATGCCCTGCACGCGGGGATCGAGCTCGCAGGCGTGGCGCATCGTGCGGCCCACGGCCTTAAAGGCGGCCTCGATAATGTGATGCGAGTTGCCGCCCGCCAGCTCGCGCACGTGCAGCGTAAGTTTGGCATCGCGCGCAAAGGCATAGAAGAACTCGACGGCCAGCTCAGTATCGAAGCTGCCCACGCGCTCGGTCGGCACGGGCAGCTCGCAGTAGGCCTGGCCGCGACCCGAAATGTCCACAGCGGCCATCACGAGCGTCTCGTCCATGGCGATCGCCGCATCGGCAAAGCGCGTAATACCCGCTTTGTCGCCCAGCGCCCGGCAAAACGCCTCGCCCAGCACAATGCCCGTGTCCTCGACGGTATGGTGCGCATCGACTTCCACATCGCCTACCGCATGCACCGTCAAATCGAACAGGCCATGGCGGCCAAAGGCGTTGAGCATGTGGTCGAAAAACGGCACGCCGGTCGAGATATCGCACGTACCGGTTCCATCCAGGTCGAGTTTGACGACAATGTCGGTCTCCCCCGTCTTGCGGGTCACCTCGGCATAACGGCCCATCTAGATCTCCTCCTTCACCAGCACGGCAAACGCAGCCAGCACCTCGTCGTTTTCCTGTGGGGTACCCACGGTGATGCGTAGGCAGTCCGCGAGCCCCGGCGCATAGCTAAAGTCGCGCACCAAAATCGAATACTCGTCGCGCAGGCGCTCACGCACGCGCGTGGCATGCGGCGTGCGTACGAGCACAAAGTTCGCCGTGCTCGGCCATACCTCCACGGGCAGGCCTTCGGCAGCCATCGCGCGCAGGGCGCACAGCTCGCGCTCGCGCTCGGTTGCGACCTGCGCCACCACGGGCGCGTACGCATCGCGGGCACGCACGCAGGCAAGCGCGGCGGCCTGGCTCAGCACATTGACCGAATAGATCTGGCGAATCGCCGCGAACACGTCGATGACTTCCGGCGCCGCGATCACGTAACCCAGACGCGTACCGGCAGCGCCAAACGCCTTGGACAACGTATGCAGAATCACCAGGTTGGAATGCTCGGCGATAAGCCCCTGCGCCGTGGTGGCCGCGCCAAACGAATCGTCGGCAAACTCAACGTAGGCCTCGTCGACCATTACCATGCCGGGGCACGCATCGCACAGCGCCGCGACAAAGTCGAGCGGCGCCACGTCACCCGTGGGGTTATTGGGCGAGGTCACGATTGCCAGGTTGCACTCGGGCGCCGCCGCAAGCACGGCTGTCTGATCGAGCTCAAAGGTCGCCGGGTCGCGCCACACGTCGCGCACCTCGGTCTGGCACAGAGACGCAAAGAAGGCATACTCGCTAAAGCACGGCGGGCAGTTGAGCAGGGTCCGTCCCGCGCCGCCAAACGCCAACAGGTAGTTATAGAGCAGCTCGTCGCCGCCGTTGCCCACGCAGACATTCTCGCGCGCCACACCATGCCAAGCGGCAAGCTCGTCGCGCAGGTCGTTGGACATGGGATCGGGATAGCGGTTGAGCGGTGTGGCAGCCAAGGCCGCATCAACCGCCTCGCGCACGCCAGCCGGCACGGGATAGGTGTTCTCGTTGGCCGAAAGGTTGATGCGTGTGGGCGTAAAGTTGGGATCGTAGGGCTCAATGCCGGCCAAGCAGGGCTGGACGAGCTCCTTCATACGGGGCGTGAGCTCGGCCATATTAGGCCTCCTTGCCAGTCGCGCCGGCGCCATCCGCGCTTGCAGCCGCCAGGTCCACGCCCTCGGCAACCGTCGCCACGGCGTCGCCCGGCCAGGCAACCTTGGTCAGGTCGGCCGCGGCGAGCGACTCGGCGCTCACGGCATCCTCGCCCTGCTCCAACACGCGGCGGCGCAGCGCGGCGGAAAGCGCGTGTGCCCACAGACCCTCGGCCTCGGCCAGGCGCTGCGTGGCGGGAGCGTCGGAGAGCAGGCCCTCAGGCGTATAGCAAATGACACTCGAGCGCTTGACGAACTCCTCCACCGAAAGCGGGTTGGAGAACATGGCCGTGCCGCCGGTCGGCAGCGTGTGATTGGGGCCGGCAACGTAATCGCCGAGTGGCTCGGAGCTCCAAGCGCCCACAAAGATGGCGCCGGCGTTGCGAATACCGCCAAGCAGGCCCATCGCATCCTTGCAGTGCAGCTCCAGGTGCTCGGGCGCCACGGTGTTCACCGCCTCGACGGCAGCCGCCATGTCAGCTGCCACCACGATGGTGCCCTCGTTATCGAGTGAGGCGCGTGTGATCTCGGCACGCGGCGACTGCGCTACTAGAATGTCGATGCCCGCCTCGACCTCGCGCGCAAACTGCTCGTCGCAGGTCACCAGATAGCAGGCCGCCAGCGGATCATGCTCAGCCTGGGCCATCAGGTCGGCCGCGACCACCATGGGCTTGGCCGTGGCGTCGGCCAGCACGCAGACCTCGGAGGGACCGGCGACCATATCGATACCCACATCACCCGAGACAATCTGCTTGGCAGCGGCGACAAAGGCGTTACCCGGGCCGGTAATCTTGTCGACACGCGGAATGGTCTCGGTACCGTACGCCAGCGCGGCCACGGCCTGGGCGCCGCCCACCATATAGATCTCGTCCACGCCGCCGAGCTTGGCGGCCGCGAGCGTATACGGGCTAATCAGGCCATCCTTTTGCGGCGGGGTTACCATGACCACGCGTTTGACGCCGGCCACCTTGGCGGGAATGACGTTCATAAGCACGGTGGAAGGGTACTGTGCACGACCGCCCGGCACATAGATACCGGCCGCAGCAAGCGGGGTCACCTTAACGCCGAGCATCGTGCCGTCCGGGCGCGTGGTAAACCAGCTCTGCTCGACCTCGCGCTGGTGGAACTCGCGAATCTGGCGTGCAGCCTTTTCGAGCGCCGCGACAAAAGCGGGATCGAGGCCTTCGAGCGCGGCATCGATCTGCTCTTGCGGCAGACGGAAGCTCTGCAGCTCAACACCATCAAAACGCTGACAGTAATCGCGCACCGCGGCATCGCCGTTAGCACGCACGTTGGCCACGATATCGCGGGCGGCGTCGACGATGTTTTGCGGCAGCACGCCCTTGCGGTTGAGCTGGTTGGTAACGAGGCGCTCCCCGGGAGCAAGCTTGATGGTCTTCATATCGGTATCCCCTATCGGTCGAGGTTTTGTTCGAAAAACGAGAGACCGGGCGGCGGCGTCAGTCGGCCCGCCGCCCGGACGTTGGGGCGCCCGTGCGTGCTCGCGCTATTGTGCCGAGCCCGCAACGGGCTCAAAATGCTTGTCCTTCACGGCTGCCGCCAAGCGATCGGCCAGATTGCGTACGCGCGGATCCAGACGTGCAGCGCCCGGGTTGACAAAGAAGCGGGCCGTGCAGTCCATGATGCGGCCGGTGATGACCAGGTCGTTGTCGCGCAGTGTGGCGCCCGTGGCGGTAATATCCACGATGCGGTCGGTCATGCCAACAATGGGGCCCAGCTCGATATTGCCGTGCAGCGAAACGATATCGGCATTCACGCCGCGCTCGGCATACCAGGCACTCGCGATGCGCGGATACTTGGTGGCCACGCGAAGCGACCCACGACGGGCATAGTTGTGCTCGGCCTGGCCGGCGCGCCACGCGGGCTCTGCCTCGATAAACGTGCACAGGCCGTAGCCCAGATCGACCAGCTGCAGCAGGTTGAGGTCTGCCTCGATAAGCGAATCCCAACCGCAGATGCCGCAATCGGCACCGCCGCAGCCCACAAAGGCGGGCGCATCGCTGGGGCGCACGATGACAAACTCGATATCGCCGACCGTGCCCTCGCCGGCCTGTGTGTCGCGGCCGCGCACGATGAGGTGACGACCGGGATCGCGCAGCTCCGAGACATCCAAGCCCGCGGCCTCGAGCACGTCGAGTGTGTCGGCCTTAAGCGAGCCCTTGGGCACGGCAATGCGCAGCGGACCCTCGGCGCCACGGCCCGCGGCGTGATCGCCATCGGAAGCAGCGTCCTCGGCCGAGGTGTGCGCGGCCTCTAGACGCTCGAGCGAAAAGGCGAAGCCCGCCGCCGGCACCTCGATGCCGTCGCCAAATGCACCGGTAAAGATGGAGTCGTAGCGTCCGCCCGAACCCACCGGATCGGGCAGGCCGCCGGCATAGGCCTTAAAGACCAGACCCGTGTAGTAATCAAACGAGTTCATGATGGAGAAGTCGAAGGACAGCACCTGGGCGTCCTCGGGAGCCAGGCCCTCGACCAGGGCACGCAGCTCGCGCGTGAGCGGCGCGACAATGCCCACCGCCGCCAGAAGCGCGTCGACGCGGTCGAGTACCTCAGCGCCGCCGTGCAAGCGCGGCAGCTCGCTGATGGCAGCCTTGACGGCCTCGGGCTCGGCGCTTGCCGCCACACGGGCATCGAGACCCACAAAGTCGTTAGCGTGCACACAACGCAATGCCTCGGCAGCCAGCTCGCGATCCTCGCACGCCGCAAGCAGCTCCTTAAACGGACGTACGCTACCTGCGATAATGCGCGCATCGGGCAGTGCCAGCTTGCGCACGGCCTCGGCCACCAGCGAGACGATCTCGACATCGCCCGCGGTGTCGCCCGCACCGATGAGCTCAAAGCCCAGTTGCGTAAACTGACGCGAGCCGCCGGCATTGCGCTGGCACTCGCGAACCACCGGCGCCTCGTAGCGAAGGCGCAGCGGCAGATCGGCCGCGCGCATGCGGGTCGAAACCAAGCGCACGATCGGCAGTGTGTTGTCGGGACGGACCACCAGCAGGCGGCCGTCATCATCAAAGAGCTTAAACGGGGTGTCCGCAATGCGGCCACCCTCCTCGAGAGAGCCCTTGTCCTCGAGCAGCGGCGTCTCGACCGGCAGGTAATGATGCTCCCTAAAGCAGCCCTTCACCGTCAGCGCAATCTCCTCGCGCGCCTGAGCCTCCTCGGGCAATATGTCCCGGAATCCCCACGGTGTGGCCGTCATCTGGTGAGCCTCCTCATGCTGTGTTTCATATAGAACAGAAGACCGGCATAGCTCCGCCGGTCTTCTGGGTACTTTAGCATACTAGAGTGTTTGCGGGGAAAATCCATCGCAGCCGCTCACGCCGTATTCATTTGGAAACATAGGGCAGATCGACGCAACCCAAACCCGCCTAGGCGCCAATCGCACGACGATACTCTGCCATTACCTGCGCATCGGCAGCTGCGGGGTCGGCGAAATAGCGCCCGTCATAGGTCTCGGCCGAAACAACTCCGCGATAGCCGCGCGCCACCAGCCTATCCAGGTCGGCGCGCATATCGCGGTCGCCGTCACCCCAGGCAAGATGCGTCGTGCCATCTGCCGCAACATCGACAAAATGCACGTGGGCGACATCTTCGCCAAGCAGATCGAAATAATCGTCGATGGTATCCCCTGCCACCGCCATAGCGCCCAAATCCAGACACGCCTTAAGTGCCGGATGATCAACTGCCTCGATCATGCGCTTCGTGTCGGCCGCCGAGTTCACGATCATCGACTCAACCGGCTGTAGGGCCTCGAGCACCAGTCGCACGCCGCGCTCTCCCGCATGCTCGGCAATCGCACGCAGCATCGAGGCGCTGCGACCCCACGCGTCCTCGATCGGCTCGTTCAAAAATGCCCAGCCGCTCGAGACCATGACCTGCTCGGCTCCAAGTTCCGCCGCGATATCCACAACGTTCTTAAAGTACGCGAGCGTGCGGGCACGCGCCTCATTCCCACGCGCCGCGATATTCCACGGCTTGGGGTTGTTCTGTTCGGGACAAAGCCCCACAATCCGAACCCCATACCGCTGCGACAGCTCCCGCACCTGCCCGAGCGAATCGTATCCATGGCAATCGACATACAGATGCATCGCCCCGGTCCAAAGCTCGCAACACGTGTAGCCCGAGGCCGCTGCCGAAGAAAAGAATTCCTCAAGGTCAAAATAACGATGGCTGATATTCATGACGGCAAGCTGCGGATACTCCATCTTGTCCACCTTTCGGCAAAAGGGCGCCGCAGCACAGTGTGCGCGACGCCCCCTCTTACATTATTCTCATTATGACGGATGCCCTACTGAACACCAAGCACTCCAAAGAACGCGCCGGCGATACTCACGAGCAGGATCACGAGCATGATGACCAGCGGATTCATCTTCTTCTTGAGCATGAGATAGACGATTCCAAACAGCCCCATCGTGACAAAGCCCGGGAAGATTCCGTTGAGCAGCTCGGCCAGCGTCTGAGCACCATCGCCCGCGCCGACCATGAGCGGAATGTCCACGGTGACCATCTCCATGGTCATAGCACCGATCACCATGGCGCCCATGATGGAGGCCATCTTGACGATCGTGTCCATAATGCCCGATTCCTGGACCTTGCTGATCATGTCCGAGCCAAAGCGATATCCCACAAACGTCAGCAGGTAACGGATGATGTAGTGAGGGACGTTGAACACGAGCAGGAACAAAATCGGGCCAAGAATAGAGCCCTGTAGCGCCAGCGACGTGCCGACACCCGTTGCCAAAATTCGCAGCGTGCCCCAGTAGAAGGCATCGCCCACACCGGACAGCGGTCCCATCAAAGCAAGCTTGACATTTGAGATCGCGCTCGTGTCAAAGCTATCGTCAGTAGCGTTGACCTCTTCCATTGCAGCGGCGATGGACATGGGGAGCGTCGAGATGTACGGCGTGACGTTATAGAGCTCCATATGGCGCTTAAGGGCGGCCTTAAAGTCCGCATCCTGCGGATACAGCTTGCGAAGAATCGGCATAAGGGCCCACATAAAGCCGATATGGCCCATACGCTCGTAGTTCCAGGAATGCTCATAGGGAATCGAGCGCCAGAACAGCTTCTTAAGGTCTGCGCGGGAAATCAGCCCGTCGTAAGAAGACTCAAACTTAAAACTCATCGAACCCACTCCCAATCGCAGGATCCTCGGTTGCCACTGCGGGCTGCTCCGCTTTTTTCTTATCACCCAAAACCGTCATCGCGACGACGATGATCGCGGCAAAGATCGCCACGCCCGTCGTGCTAATGCCAAAGTAGGCGACGAGGAAGAAGCCAGCGAAGAAGAACGGAGCCACCGTTTTGTTCATAATCATCTGCGCCAGCATCGCAAAGCCGAGTGCGGGCAAGAAGGCGGCGGCGACATCCATGCCGGTCTGAACGAAATCGGGGATGATGTTGAGCAGGCTGGCAACAGCATCGGCGCCAAAGAAGAATGCCAGGGGAATAATCAGCAGGCCGCACCAGCTCTGCGCGTAACCGGCGATGAGCATGTTGCGCGTGATGGCCTTGGTGTCTCCGTCCTCGACGTTTTTGTCGATACGGTGCACCAGCAGCAGCATCACCGGCTGGCCCAGGGCGGTATCGAGCGCCAGGACGATCGTTGCGATAGGAATGCCCAGGGTCAGGGCCGCCGAAGCATCCGCGCCGGCCTGCATGGCAAGAGATACGCCCAGGATAGTGCCGGAAATCGTATCGGGCGGGTTATAGGCGCCGACCGAGATGGCGCCGACCATGGCAAGCTCCATCGTGGCGCCCATGATCGTGCCGGTCACCATGTCGCCCATGACAAGGCCAACCAGAGGTCCGAGCACAATCGGGCGCTGGAGGTAGCTCGTACCGGTCAGCCACTCGGAATAGCCCAAAAGGGCAATAAGGAAAATCAGGATTGTCTTGATAACCATGATGGCCCCTAACCGATGACCTTCGCGGCGTCAGTCTTCGCATCTGCCGGAATCATCTGAATGAACAGCTCGTAGCCCTCGCCGAGCAGCTCTTTGACGTATGCCTCGTTTTCGGGCGTAAGGAACACGCTCGTCGAGACCTGGCGGGCATCCTCGCTAAAGGCAACATTGCCGAGGTTGATCTTCTTGACGCCCATCGCCTTGGCGACGGCACCGGCCTGCTGGATCGTCTCGCAAACCACGAAGAGCTTGTACTTATCGGTCACACCGCTCTGGAGCGCCTTGACGGCATCCTCGGTGTTTTTGACGACAACCTTGCACCCCTCCGGTTTTGCAAGGGACAGGGCCTGCAGACGAAGCTTGTCATTGAGGACCGTGTCGCTCACCAGCAGGATGCAGTCGGCACCCAGAGCCGAGGTCCAGCTAACGGCAACCTGGCCGTGAAGCAGTCGATAATCTACACGAATCATCTGAATCATGATGTGCTCCCTAGTGGTTAAAACTCATCGAGTTCGGCCTGCCCCAGCAGGTCGTTGACGTACTTGACCTTGGTGTCGTCCGCCTCGACGATCTGGCGAATGGCCTCATCGATCGGGGTGGATTCGGGCACGAACAGCAGCTGAATAAGGAGCGGCAGGTTCATATTGGTCACGAGGTGCGTGTTGGGACGCGTCTGGACGATCTTGGTGAACTCGTTGTTGACACTGCCGCCAAAGAGGTCGGTGCAAACAACGACCTCATCGTCCGCGGCAAAGCCGTCCAGAATCGCTGCGGCCTCCTTGGTCAGGTCCTCGTTTCCGTCGACATACATAGAGAGCGCATGGACGTTTTCGCGCTCGCCGGAAAGCAGCCCAATGCTCTCGACGATTCCAGACGCAAAATGGGCATGGGATGCAACGATAAACTGCCTCATTCGATTCCCCTTTCTTGCGAATTTCGGCATAAAAATGCCCGGACGCATGCGCCCGGGCAGGGTGCTTCTTGATCAGTAGCTTATTTGTCACCGATTAGTAGTCGAACTGGTGATAGTAACGACGGTAGTTGAGGTTGTGCTTGGTAACCGTCTCGTAGTAAGCGGCAAGGCGATCGGTGATCAGCGAGGAGAGGATCCACGGAGACACGATGACGCGGAACTCGTCGTCAAGGCCGGGGATCGCGAACTCGGCGGTGTCGATGACGTTGATGTCGGTGTCGCCGGTCACGCCGCGGTTGAGGAAGGCGCGGACGCGCTCGTCGAGCTTGCGGTTCTCGTCCTCGCCCATGAACAAGAAGACCGGGACGCCGGGCTCCACGAGCTCGAGGGTGCCGTGGAAGAAGTCGGCCGAGGTGATGTAGCGGGTGCGCTTCCACTGCATCTCCTCGAGGATGCACATCGAGAACAGGATGG
>CABUSE010000033.1 GCA_902494135.1 uncultured Collinsella sp.
GTGGCGCCGCTGGTGCTTGCCTATATCGAGACCATGCATCACGACAAGCTGGCCGGTAAGCGCGATCCGCTCGCCCCCTCGGGCGTGTGCTCCATCGAGGACCCGTTTGGCGGATACACCCCGGGCATCAACGCTCATAAGGGATGTGAATAACGTGGGGGCTATTACTCCGGGCGTACGTTTGCACGACCTTCCGCAGGGGACCGTCGAGGAACGCATTCGCATGGCGGGAGAGCTGGGCTTTTCGTGCATTCAACTGCCGAGCAAGGTGCTCTACGCATCGATGGGGATCGATCGAGGCGGCCTGACCCACGAGCTTGCCGACCATTTGCGTGCGGTGCTCGACGAGGCGGGCGTTTCGGTCACCGTGCTCGGCTGTTATAAGAATCTGGCGACGCCCGATCGCCAACAGCTCATGGATAACTTTGCCGAGTACGAGGCATGCTTGAACTTTGCCCAGATGCTCGGCGGATGCCCGGTTGGCACCGAGACCGGTCGCCCCAATGCACAGAACCGCGTTGCTGACGACCGCATGACCGATGAGGCACTCGATGCGTTTGCAGACGGGCTTGCACACGTCTGCGATCGGGCCGAGGCCGTGGGTGGGCAAATTTTGATCGAGCCTGGTTGGAACGAAACGGTCAACACGCCGGATCGCTGCCGTGAGGTGCTAGAGCGCGTCTCGAGTCCGTCGCTCGGCGTGATCTATGACCCGGTATCACTGCTGCACCCCAGTGTTGTTGACGAAGCGCAGGAAATCACCGCGCGCATGCTCTACTTATGCGGCAGTAAGATCCGCGCGCTGCACGCCAAGGATTTTGAGGTCGTTGATAACGAGGACGAAGCCGGTTGGTGCGACGGTACGGGTTCGCGCCTGGTGTGTCATGGCGTGGGCGAGACGGGACGATATGACTTTGAGCCCGTGGTGGCCTGGGCGGCTGCCGCCTGCCCTGGGATTCCCTGCGTGGTCGAGAACAGCGTGCCGGCGACGGCGGCTGACTGCCTGGCGACACTCGAGCACATGTCCGCTCGCTGCGGGGCTTCGCATCGCGAGTTATAGCATTGGCTTTTGCCGTGTCGGCAGATTGAGATTACCTGTATGGGGGCGGCGGTGAAGGGTCTTTATCGTCGCCCCATTGGATTGCATTAAAAAGGGGAGTTGCGTGGCTATCCACATTGTCGAAGAGGCGAATCGTTGCCTGGGTTGTAAAAGGGCGTTCTGTCAGATTGAGGGCTGTCCAGTTCAGACGCCTATTCCGCAGGTCATCGACCTGTTCAAGCAGCGTCGTCTAGAAGAGGCGGGCGAGCTGCTGTTCCAGAACAATCCCATGAGCGCGGTCTGCTCCATGGTGTGCAATCATTCGGGCCAGTGCGAGGGCGCTTGCATCCAGGGCCGCAAGGGCGCGCCGGTGCATTTCTCGAGCATCGAGAACTATATCTCCACGGCATATTTGGATCGCAAGGAGTGGAAGCCCGCACCGTCGTGCGGTAAACAGATTGCTGTGGTCGGTTCCGGTCCCGCTGGTATTACCGTGGCTATCAAGATGGCCCAGCTGGGCTGTGCCGTCACGGTATTTGAGCAGCGCCCCGAGATCGGCGGTGTGCTGGAGTACGGTATCCCCGAGTTCCGCCTGCCCCGTGCGCTCGTGCAAAAGTATCGCCACGTGATGTGCTCGCTCGGCGTGCGCGTGCGCCCCTCGACCACCATCGGTGGCGCGCTGCATATCGACGACCTGCTGCGCGACGGCTACGATGCGGTTTTTGTTGGCACCGGTACCTGGCGAGCTCGCAAACTGGGTATTCCCGGCGAGTCGCGCGGCAACGTGCTGTTTGGTATCGATTACCTGGTCGATCCTTCGAGCGTGGCTATCGGACAGAATGTGGCGGTCATCGGTGCCGGTAACGTGGCCATGGATGTGGCCCGCACGGCGCTGCGCTCGGGTGCTCGTAAGGTCACCGTGTATGCTCGATCGCGCCATATCTCGGCCATCGATGACGAGGTGGAGCTGACCGAGCTTGACGGTGCCGAGATTGTGTGCGGCAAGGCGATCTGTGCCATCGACGATAGCGGACCGGTGTTCGAGACGGCTATCTTTGACGAGGACAACAATGTGGTGGGCTACGAGGAAGAGCTCGACCATGCGTCTGCCGACACAGTTGTGATTGCGGCTTCGCAGGTGCCCAAGGACAAGCTTGTGCTTACGACGGGCGGTCTGGAGACCGACCATCGCGGCCTTCTTTCGGTCGATGAATGCGGTATGACCACCGTGCCTGGCGTCTTTGCCGCCGGCGACGTGGTTAACGGCCCGCTCACCGTGGTTCATGCCGTGGCAGGCGCCAAGCTCGCCGTCGAAGGCATGACTGCCTATTTGGGTCTCTAACATATCCCATCCATTAGTTGCGGTGAAATACGGACTGTTTTGGCTATCAAAGGCCTTATCTACTCCGTATTCCACCGCAACTTTTTGTGGGGTGGGCTAGAGACGCTGCATGCGGTACCCGACACCCATGTGCGTCTGAATCATCTTGGGGTGAGAGGGGTCTGCCTCGATCTTCTTGCGCAGGGTGCGCATGAACACGCGCAGGCTCGCCAGATCGCTGTCCCAGCTCGTGCCCCATATCTCGCGGGTGATGAAAGTGTGGGTGAGCACCTTGTCGACGTTTTTCGCCAAAAGGACGAGTAATTTGTACTCGGTTGGGGTGAGCGAGAGCTCGTGTCCGTCCTTCGTCGCGTATCCCGCGGCGTAGTCGATATGCAGCGGACCGTTGTCGAACGTGCTCGCTTCTGTCGACTCGCTCGACGCCATCGAGGAGCGCCTCAAATTCGCACGGACGCGCGCGAGCAACTCATCCACAGAAAAGGGCTTGGTGAGGTAGTCGTCTGCCCCTGCGTCAAGTGCTGCAATCTTGTCGGAATCTTCGGTGCGCGCCGAAATGACGATAATGGGGACTGCCGACCAACTTCGGATCTTCGTGATGACCTCGATACCGTCAATGTCGGGAAGGCCGAGGTCGAGCATGATGAGGCTGGGGCCGTGCGACACCGCATCCATGATGGCGGCCTGGCCGTTGCAAACCTTGCTCACGACATAGCCGTGAAGGTCAAGCGCGGTCGAAACGAGGTTTTGAACGGTCAGGTCATCTTCGACCAAGAGGACGCGTGGCTTAGCGGCATTATTCATGAATCACGATCTCCTCGGCAGGCAGGGTAAAACGGAAGACGGCCCCATGGGGGTGGTTGTCGCGAACTTCGATGACGCCGCCATGCGCCTCCACGATGGAGCGGCAGAGCGACAGCCCAAGGCCGATGCTTCGACGCGAATCCACGGGCCGCGTATTGCTTGAGGTGAAGAAGCGCTCAAAGATATGAGGCTTGTCGCAGTCTGCTACACCCGGCCCATCGTCTGCGACGTCCACCACGATGAACTCACCCTCGCGACGTGCGCTGATGGTGACAGTCGAGTCCTCGGGCGTGTATTTGAAGGCGTTCATGATGAGATTCGTAAGCACCTGCATGATGAGATGGACGTCGATGCGTACCAGCAGGATGTCGTCAGTGTGCTCGATGGTGACGGCACGTCCATGCGATGCTTGGGCGACATGGCTGAGGGCGGCCTCGATGACCTCGTCGATGAGCTCGGATGTTAAGTTGAGGCGAATGGTGCCGTCCTCGACGCGTGTGATGGCGAGGAGGTTTTCCACGGTATCGATAAGCCAGAGGGAATCGTCGTAGATGGCATCGGCAAGATCGCAGCGTTGTTCGAGGCTGAGCTTCTCGTCTCTCTTCCGAAGGATTGCCGCAGATCCGGATATAGCCGTGAGGGGCGTCCTCAAATCGTGGCCGATGGAGCGCAAAAGGTTGGCGCGCAGCTGCTCGTTTTTCGCTAAGACCGCAGCTTCTTCGCGCTCTTGCGCCGCCCGGTCGCTTTCGAGCGCCAAGGCGCATTCACCTACGATAGATAGGACGATCGAATGCTCGAAGGCTTCAATCTCGCGCCTCTCCAGGGCGATGCCGATGACACCGAATACCTTGTCGCCGGTGCGAACCGCGAGGTAGAGACAGCGCGCCTCAGGCAGGGTCCGCGTGCTTGCGCCCGCGCGCTTGTTGTTGGTGTAGGTCCAGGTTGCAACGGCGCGCTCGTAGTCGGTGAGCAGCGACGCGGATCGGTTTTCGGTGTCAGCGGACTCATAGAGCGCTTTGCCGAGCGTGCCGTGTTCGGCGGTGTAGAAGACCACGTCGAGTTTTAGCAGTTTGATGAGTTGGTTCATGGCGACGCGGGCGCACTCCTCCGCGCTATGGGCTTGCTGCAAGAGCTGGTTCGTTTCGAGGAGTACGCGCGTTTTGAATGCGTTCTCGGCGGAGGTACGGGCGTTGTCGGCGATGCGCGCAGTTAACTCGCCGGCGACCATAGCGGTAGCGAACATGATGCCGAACGTGACCAGATAGCTTCGGTCGTAGCTGGCGAGCGAAAACAGAGGCGTGACGAAGCAGAAGTTGTAAAGCACTACAGAGAGCACGCTCGATACGATCGTGCAGATACGCCCCGTCGTGGTGACGGCGGTCAGCAGGGCCGTGAGGATATAGAGGGATATGATGCTGGAATCGGCAAATCCCAGATGGCGGAAAGCCGTGCCGATCGCCGTGGCGACAAGAGAGAGGGCCAGCGTGCGAAGCACGTTTCGGCTGCTGGGCGGCTGCAGGGCGAGTGCACGGCGGCGTCCTTTGGACCGGGAGGGCGGAGTCGACTGGTCTGGAATGATGTAAATGTCGAGGTTCGGGGCGAATGATATGAGCTGTTCTACGAGAGATTTGCGGCCGAAGAGGGCCTGACGGACGCTGCTGCGCTCGCCCGTGCGCCCCATGACGATCTTCGAAATACCCGACAGGCGCGCGAACTCGGAGATCTGAAACGCGATGTCGTCGCCATAGACGGTTTCCATATGTGCTCCGAGCTGCTCGGCTAGGGCGATATTGGCTGCAAGCTTGGTACGCTCATTATCGCTCATGGCTTGCGTGTGCGGGCTCTCTACGAACAGGGCGACGAGCTCGCTGCGAAACGCTTTCGCCATGCGCGCGGCGGCACGGACGATGCGGGGATTGGTCGGCGCCGGGGAGACACAGACTAAGATACGCTCCCTGGTGTAGTAGTCACGGTTTCCCAGCACGCGTGCGGCGTCTGTGAGGTGGCCGGTGCGATCGGCGCAGCGGCGCAGCGCGATTTCTCGGAGTGCGGTGAGGTTCTCGACGGTAAAAAAATGCTGTTGCGCTCGGGCGGCTTGCGCGGGACGGTAGACGAGGCCGGCGCGAAGGCGCTCAAGTAGGTCTTCGGGCTCTATGTCGACGAGCTCGACCTGGTCGGCATCATCGAAGATACGGTCGGGGATTCGTTCGCTCACGACAACGCCGGTGATGGATGCAACCATGTCGTTTAGGCTCTCGATATGCTGAACGTTCACGGTCGTATAGACGTCGATGCCCGCATGTAGAAGTTCCTCGACGTCTCGATAGCGTTTGTCGTGGCGAGACCCCGGCGCATTCGTATGGGCGAGCTCGTCGACAAGGATGAGCTGGGGGGCGCGTTCGATAGCCGCATCTAGATCGAACTCGCTGAGCGCAATGCCGTTGTGCTCGATGAGTTTACAGGGCACGTTCTCAAGCCCTTGTGCAAGATGGGCAGTTGCCGGACGTTCGTGAGGCTCAATGTACCCCGCGACGACGTCAACACCTCGCCGCTTGGCGGCGTGGGCGGCTTGAAGCATCGCATAGGTTTTGCCTGCGCCGGCAGCGTAGCCAAAGAAAATCTTGAGGTGTCCCCGGCTGGTTCGAGCGTCATCGGCGACCTCGTCTTTCTCAATTGCCTTGAGGATGAGGTCTGGATTGACGCGAGTGTCCGATGCGTCGCGCTGCATAGCGTAGCCTTTCTGAAGCGTTGTCCATGCGTGCATACGCGGTGAGGACGCCACTGTATGCTCGCGAGGTCGAGTATAGGCGCACTGCAGCCGCAATAGTGCTTTCTACCTGCATCTTTACGGCATCTTAAGGACGTGGGCCCCGGCCCTCACGCCTCTTTAATCCCTAGAAGCGTTTACTGTCCCCAGACGCTTGCGAGGGCAGGCGTCCGAGACATCGGACCGCGTGTGAAAGGGGCGGTAAATGGACATCCTCATTCCCATCATCGGAGTCGTCTGCATTGGACTTCTTATCTATTACATCTACATTCTGATGAGGAGTGATTCGTAAACTATGGACGCTGCGATTCAGTACATCTTGTACTTTGCCGTACTCGTCGTCCTGGCCGTTCCGCTCGGTCGGTTCATGGCCCATATCATGGATGGTGAGCATACGTTCCTGTCGCCTGTGATTGCTCCTGTGGAGCGTGGCGTCTATCGTCTGCTTCGCATCGACGCGGCAGAACAGATGGGGTGTAGGCGCTATCTGGCGAGCGTGCTGGTCTTTTCGGGGATTGGCCTCGTGACTCTTGTGGCACTCCAGGCGCTTCAGTCCTTCTTGCCAGGCAATCCCCAGCACCTGCCGGGTGTGTCATGGGACCTGTCGTTCAATACGGCTGCTTCCTTCATAACCAACACCAACTGGCAGTCCTACTCCGGTGAGACTACCCTGTCCTACCTTGTGCAGTTCATGGGTCTCACTGTGCAGAACTTCGTTTCCGCTGGCACCGGTATCGCGGTCATGTTCGCGCTGATCCGCGGCTTCCGTCAGGTCAAGGAGCAGGGTCTGGGTTCCTTCTGGGTCGACCTCACCCGCACCGTCCTGTATGTGCTCATCCCGCTGAACCTCGTGTTCGGCATCTGCCTGACTGCCGGTGGCGTCATCTCCAACTTCCAGCCGGCTCAGAAGGCTGAGCTCGTAGAACCCGTCGCTGTTCAGCCTAATGCAGACGGCGGCTGGAGCGTCGTCGACGGCGCCCAGATTGAGGGCGACACGGTCAAGGTCGACGGCAAGGTTGTCGAGGGCGCGCGCGTGGTCACCGAGCAGTTCCTGCCCCAGGGTCCCGCGGCTCCTCAGGTCGCCATCAAGCAGTCCGGCACCAACGGCGGCGGCTTCTTCGGCGTGAACTCCGCCCATCCGTATGAGAACCCCAGCGCCTTCACCAACATCATCGAGATGACCAGCCTGCTGCTGATCCCGGCCGCCTGTTGCTTCGCCTTCGGTATCGGCGTCAAGAACACCAAGCAGGGCAAGGCCATCTTTGCCGCCATGTTCATCCTGCTGGTGATCTTCACCGGCATCATCGCCGTCAACGAGCATGCGGGCACCCCGCAGCTGGCCGATGGCGGAGCGGTCAATATCGAGATGACCGACGGCCAGGCCGGCGGCAACATGGAGGGCAAGGAGAGCCGTTTCGGTATCGCCTCCTCTTCTACCTGGTCCGCTTTCACGACGGCTGCTTCCAACGGCTCGGTTAACTCCATGCACGACTCCTACACCCCGCTGGGCGGTTTTGTCCAGATGCTCCAGATTGCTCTGGGCGAGGTCGTCTTCGGCGGCGTGGGCTGCGGCCTGTACGGCATGATCGGCTTCGCCATCCTCACAGTGTTCATCGCCGGCCTCATGGTCGGACGCACGCCTGAGTTCCTGGGCAAGAAGATCGAGCCGGGCGAGATGCGCTGGGCAGTTGTCCTGTGCTTGGCAACTCCGTTTGCCATTCTGGTGTGCTCGGCCATCGCCTGCATGGTGCCCGGTCTTGCCGACCAGCTCAACAATGGTGGCGCGCACGGCTTCTCCGAGGCGCTGTATGCCTTCACCTCATGCGGCGGCAACAACGGCTCGGCGTTTGCAGGCATGAACTGCAACATTCCCTGGATCAACGTCATGCTCGGCCTCGAGATGCTGTTCGCCCGCTTCATGCCTATCATCGGTACGCTGGCTATCGCCGGCTCGCTGGCCAAGAAGGGCAAGGTCGCCGAGAGCGCCGGTACCCTGTCTACCACCAACGGCATGTTCGTATTCCTGCTCGTGTTCATCGTTCTGCTGATCGGTGCCCTGAGCTTCTTCCCGGCCCTGGCGCTTGGCCCCGTTGCCGAGTTCTTCCAGATGATTGCGTAAAGGAGGGCGCAGATTTATGACTATGCAAAAAGACATGATGGGCCGCGCGGTCCGCGACTCGTTTACCAAGCTGGATCCTCGCGTCCAGATTCAAAACCCGGTCATGTTCCTGGTGTGGCTTTCCGCCGTCATGACCTCCGTCCTGGCCGTCGCTTCCATTTTCGGTGTGCAGGACGCGGGTGTGCCCACCTACTATGTGGTCGCCATCGCGGTCATCCTGTGGCTTACCGACCTGTTCTCGAACTTCGCCGAGGCGCTTGCCGAGGGCCGCGGTAAGGCCCAGGCCGATTCCCTGCGTGCGGCCAAAAAGGATGTCGAGGCCCATCGCATCGAGTCCGTTGAGGACAAGGAGCACTTCACCGTCGTTCCCGGCACCGAGCTCACGCGCGGCGACCTGGTGATCGTACGCGCCGGCGAGCAGATTCCCGGCGACGGCGACGTCATCGAGGGCGCTGCTTCCGTTGACGAGTCCGCCATCACCGGCGAGTCCGCCCCCGTGGTCCGCGAGGCCGGCGGCGACCGCTCTGCCGTTACCGGCGGTACCACGGTGCTGTCCGACTGGATCATCGTCAAGATCTCCAGTGAGCCCGGCCAGAGCTTCCTGGACAAGATGATCGCGATGGTCGAGGGTGCCGCGCGCAAGAAGACCCCTAACGAGATCGCTCTGGAGATCTTCCTGGTGGCCCTCTCCATCGTCTTTATCCTGGTCACGCTGGCCCTGTATTGTTACTCCTGCTTCTCGGTCGGTCTTAACGACATGGACAACCCCACGGCCGTGACCACGCTCGTGGCGCTGCTCGTGTGCCTGGCTCCTACTACCATCGGCGCCCTTCTTTCCGCCATCGGCATCGCCGGCATGAGCCGTCTGAACGAGGCCAACGTGCTGGCCATGTCCGGCCGCGCCATCGAGGCCGCCGGCGACGTCGACATCCTCATGCTCGACAAGACCGGCACCATCACCCTGGGTAACCGTCAAGCCGCCGAGTTCATCCCGGTCGACGGCATCGATCCCGCGGAGCTGGCCGATGCCGCCCAGCTTTCCTCGCTGGCCGACGAGACCCCCGAAGGCCGTTCCATCGTCGTGCTCGCCAAGGAGCAGTTCGGTCTGCGCGGCCGCACACTCGAGGATAAGGGTATGGAGTTCATCCCCTTCACCGCGGCGACCCGCATGTCCGGTGTGAACTACGAGGGCAATGAGATCCGCAAGGGCGCTGCCGATTCCGTGCGCACCTATGTGGAGGCAGCCGGCGGCGTGTTCTCCCAGGAGTGCGACGAGGCCGTCGAGCGCATCGCCAAGGCCGGCGGCACCCCGCTGGTCGTGACCAAGAATTGCCGCGTGCTGGGCGTTGTGTACCTCAAGGACATCATCAAGTCCGGCGTTAAGGAGAAGTTCGCCGACCTGCGCAAGATGGGCATCAAGACCATCATGGTGACGGGCGACAACCCGCTCACCGCCGCGGCAATCGCCGCCGAGGCCGGCGTTGACGACTTCCTGGCCGAGGCCACCCCTGAGGGCAAGCTCGAGAAGATCCGCGAGTTCCAGCGTGAGGGCCACCTGGTCGCCATGACCGGCGACGGCACCAACGACGCGCCGGCGCTGGCGCAGGCGGATGTCGCCGTGGCCATGAACACGGGCACCCAGGCTGCCAAGGAGGCCGGCAACATGGTCGACCTCGACTCCAGCCCCACCAAGCTCATCGAGGTCGTGCGTATCGGCAAGCAGCTGCTCATGACCCGCGGTTCGCTCACGACCTTTTCGGTGGCCAACGACATGGCGAAGTACTTCGCTATCATCCCGGCCCTGTTCTCGCCGATCTACCCGGGCCTTGGCGCGCTCAACATCCTCGGTCTGGCAAGCCCACTGTCCGCGGTTCTTTCGGCCATCATCTATAACGCGCTCGTTATCGTCGCGCTGATCCCAGCCGCGCTGAAGGGCGTTAAGTACCGCGAGGTCCCGTCCGGACAGCTGCTGACCCACAACCTGCTCGTGTGGGGTCTGGGCGGCATCGTTGCCCCGTTTGTATTCATCAAGCTCATCGACATGCTGCTCGCGTTCTGCGGCATTATGTAAGCGGAGGTTTGTATGTTCAAAGGTGTTGCATCGCGCGCACTGGGCGTGTTCGCGCTGTTTACCGTTGTCTGCGGCCTGGGCTATACGCTCGTCGTGACCGGCATCGCCCAGGTTGCGTTCCCGTATCAGGCGAACGGTTCACTCATTACGGTCGACGGCAAGGTTGTGGGTTCCGAGCTGATCGGCCAGAACTTCGAGGATGAGGACCACATGTGGGGCCGCATCCAGAACGTGTCAATTGTCGAAGGCGAAGACGGCGAGCTCGTGGCGTATGGTGCCCCGTCCAACCTGTCCCCGGCGAGTGAGGAGTATCGGCAGCTGATAGATGCGCGCGTGAAGAAGATCCGCGCCGCCAACCCCGATGCTGATATGGACGCTGTGCCCGTCGACCTGGTGACGTGTTCGGGGTCCGGCCTCGACCCGGAGATCTCTCCGGATGCCGCCGAGTACCAGGTCCCGCGCTTGGCGAAGGCCACGGGCAAGAGCGAAGGCGAGGTACGCGAGATCATCGTCCAGTGCACCAAGGGCCGATTCCTCGGCGTCTTCGGCGAGCCCACGGTCAACGTGCTCAAGGTGAACCTTATGCTGGACGGCGTGCTGTAGGTGAGGGAGTGGCGGATGAGGGCATAACTGGCTATCTGAGCCCTCAATTCCACCCCGCCCATCAGTTGCGGTGAAATACGGACTGTCTTGGCTGTCAAAGGCCTTATCTACTCCGTATTCCACCGCAACTTTTTTGTGGGTCGATACGTAGGCAGGGGAGTGCGTGCGGTCGGGTACCGTGCGGTTGCTGGTACGATAGATAAGTCAGCAACTGCCGCCGAGCGGCTCAAATGAAAGGAACCCTGTATGGAGTCCTCCGCCTATCCGATGCTCTTTAGCCCGATCAAGGTCGGTACAACCGAGGTCAAGAATCGCGTCTTTATGCCGCCGGTGTCCACGAACCTGGCCGATCATGGCTATGTGACCGACGACTTGGTCGATCATTACCGTGCCCGCGCCAAGGGCGGCGTGGGCCTCATCATCACCGAGGTCGTGACGGTCGAGCCTACCTATACCTATCTGCCGGGTGACATGTGCTGCTACGACGACACGTTTATCCCTGGCTGGGAAAAACTCGCCGCGGCCGTCCACGAGTATGGCTGCAAGATCATGCCGCAGCTCTTCCACCCCGCCTACATGGCCTTTAACATTCCGGGTACGCCGCGCCTGATCGCTCCGTCCTTTGTGGGCCCGTCTTACGCCCGCGAGGCACCGCGTCCCATCACGGTCGATGAGATCCACGAGCTCACGCATCAGTTCGGTGACGCTGCCGTGCGCATGCAGAAGGCCGGTGTCGATGGCGTCGAGGTCCATGCGGCACACGCCCACGGCATGCTCGGCGGCTTTTTGACCCCGCTCTATAACAAGCGCACCGACGAGTACGGCGGCTCGCTCGACGCCCGTATGCGCTTCTTGCTCGAGGTCATCGCCGAGATTCGCGAGCGCTGCGGCAAGGACTTTATCATCGACGTCCGTATCTCGGGCGACGAGTACAC
>CABUSE010000034.1 GCA_902494135.1 uncultured Collinsella sp.
CCCGAAACCTGCGCGGGCAGCAGGCTCTCCAGAATCTTGACCTGCTCGGTCAGGTTGTCGGTACGCTCCTGGTCGGTGCCGGCCTTGATGGACATCTCCAGCGTCTCGCTCGTCTGCTTGATCAGACGCTTGATCATGCTGTTGACGTCTTCCTCGGTCACATCGCGGCGCTCGTTAACCTCGATATTCTTCACCTCGGCCTTGACCTGGCGAATGATGGACAGGCGAACCTTGTCCTTGGCCTTCATGGCCGCGATCATTTCTTTCTGCAGCTCTTCGTTGGTCATCTGCAAATCCTCTCTAATAGCGTGGGCGGCACTCACGCGAGCACCGCCCCATGGTTACTCAGTCTTCGACGAATCGTCGGTCGAACTCTTGGTGACGCCCTTCAGACTCACGTTATAGGGTACGTCCTTGGGCATGGGGTTGACGGTGATGTCGGCATCCTTCTTGTACTGCTCCAGCCACTCGCTGTACGCGGTGCTGGCCGCTTGCGTCTTCACCACGTTGGAGACGTACTTTTTGATGTCCTTGGGCACCTGGTTGATGTCATCAACCTGATTATCGACATGGAAGTAGTCGGTGCACTTGATGATGTGGTAGCCATAGGTCGACTCGACGACTTCGCTCACGTCGCCCTTGTTGAGTCCCTCGAGCGCCGTCTGGTAGCTGTCGACGAAAGTGGTGAGCTTATCCCAGCCCACATCGCCCTTCTTCTCCTTGGAACCGGTGTCCTCGGAGTACTGCTCAACGGCGTCCTCAAAGCTCAGCTCACCGGAGTTGATCTTGTCCAGGCACTCCTGCGCCTTGGCCTTGGCGGCAGCCTTGTCCTCGTCGGAAGCGTCAGAATCAACCTTGATCAGGATGTTCGACGAGCGGCGGGCGTCGTTGTAGCTGGACAGGTTTTCGTTGATGTAATCGACAATCTCGCTGTCCTTGGGCTTGCTCGTGGGCGCGACGGCATCCTTGAGTTTCTGCTGCGCCAGACTCTCCTTGAGTGAGTCCTTGTAGGTGTCCTCGGTATAGCCGTAGGTCTTGAGGGTCTTCTTAAAGGCCTTGGCGCCGCCCGCGCTCTTGCACGCGTCCTTCCAAGCCTTCTCGACCTCCTCGTCAGACACCGTCACGCCGTTCTCCTTCTGTGCCTGTTGAAGCAGAATCTGCTGCGTGTAGGAGTCGATGAGTTGCTTGCGGTACTTCTTGGGCGTGAGGTCGTTGTCAACCAGATACTGCGCCCAATCCTTATCCTTGGTGTAGCCGTAGGACGTGCGCATGCTCATGATCTGCTTGGTCACGGTGTCCTCGGTGAGGTTGGTGCCGTTGATAGTTGCAGCAACACCGCCGGTCAGCTTGTAGCCCGAGGCGTCCTCGGCCTGCGACATAAGGCCGGAGCACGCCATCGCCGAGACGGAAAGCAGCATCGCCAGCACGCCGATGACCACCAGGACGATCTTGACGGTCTTAGACACGTACGTCTTGCGCTGCTTCTTGCGAGAGCTGGAGGCAGCGCGAGCCTGCTGCTCGGGCGTCGGCTCGGGCGCAGGGTTCTTTTTCTTATTTGCCATAGTTGGCCTTTCGCATAACGAATCGAACAAACGCCATTGTGTCACAACGCGGCCCCCGCGGCACGCTTGGTGCATTGGGGGCAGGTTAATCTGCACCATTTTGGTGCAAAGGGGACAGATGTGGCACTTGGGGACGTTCTTTATATGCCGGCACTTGGGGACCGTCCCTTACTGCCGGCAGAAAAGGAACGTCCCCAAGTGCCGACTCAGCCCCACCTTAGAAGTGACGGCGGATGGCGTCGACCATACCCTGGGACGTGGTCTGGCCGAGCACGTCGGCTGCGGCATCGGCGTCCATAAAGATGTTCATGAGCGCCTGCAGGGCCTCGACCTGGCCGCCCGGCTCGGCGATGCCCAGATTGATGACGATCTGCGCCGGCACCGGAGCGCCCATGCCAGCCATAGCGTTGAATGTCACGGGCGCGGCGGGCTTCACCACCGCGATATAGGGCTTGGCCACAAACCCCGGATCGGTATGCGGAATGGCAATGTTTGCCGCCGGCATGGCAAGACCCGTGGGATAGGCATCCTCGCGCGTGCGAACGGCGTCGAGCCAACCGGATGCAATGTAGCCACGTGGTGCAAGCTCGCCCTCAAGCCGCGCGAACACCTCATCCGGCGTCGCACACTCCCAATCAAAAAACACCAGCTCAGGCGTAAACAGTGCTTCGTTATCCGCCATGCGCTCACCTCTCTCATCTAGTCACCTGCGACGTTCTTGAATGACCAGTCGTTAAAGACCGTTCCCGATGACTACCCAAAACAAAAGGTGGCCACGCGCGCCTTGGCGCCAATGACCACCCTGACTACTCGGCTAAATTGTACTGTGCGCCGCTAGCCGCGAGGCGCGTCAATTGCGACCTTGCCGCTCTCCAGCACGTGGACGCGACCGTCGGCGAGCATCTGCACGACCTCGGGATACAGCACGTGCTCAATCGCGTGGATGTGCTCCTCGAGCGTATCGACGTCCCAGCCCTCCTCAACAGCCAGCGCGCGCTGGGCGATGATGGGGCCGTTGTCGTAGATCTCGTTGGCAAAATGCACGGTCACGCCAGTTACCTTGACGCCGCGCGCAAAGGCATCGTCGATCGCATGCGCGCCGGTAAAGCTCGGCAGCAGCGCGGGATGCAGATTGACCACGCGATTGGGGAATGCCGCCAGCAGCGGCGTGTGCACCATGCGCATGTAGCCGGCCATGACCACATACTCGCAACCGCGCTCGAGCAGCTCGTGCGCAATGATCTCGTCGGCGGCGATGGGGTCGGCATAGACATCCTTGGACAGCGTGAGCGTCTGGATGCCCGCGCGCTCAGCGCGCTGCAAACCCTTAGTCGAAGGACGGCTCGACACCACAAGCTCAATCGAAGCGTTGAGCTTGCCGGCGGCGATCAGGTCGATCAGCGCCTGCAGGTTGGTACCCGAACCGCTGATGAGCACACCGATCTTGAGCGGCTCGGCCGTATCGGTGCCGGTCGGACGGGTGTAGGGCACAAAGCCCAGGCTCGCGGCAGCAGTCATCTGCTCGTTAGCGCTCATCGGAGTACACGACCTTACCGGAACCCTCGACGCACTCGCCCACGCGGAACGGCTTCTCGCCCAGCGCGACCAGAGCCTCGGTCACCGCGGCCTCGTCCTCGGGGGCGACGATCAGGCACAGGCCAACGCCCATGTTGAAGGTCTTGCATGCCTCATTGGGCGCGAGCTCGGCCTGGCGCGAGACGTAGGTGATGACGGGCGGAACGTCCCAACCCATCTCGGCGCCGTTACGGGTGACCACGGCGTCAACGTCGTCGGCAAGCGCGCGGTTGAGGTTCTCGGTGATGCCGCCGCCGGTGATGTGGGCGATGGCGTGCACCGGAGCGCCACCGCGCAGCAGCTCCAGAATCGGCTTGACATAGATGCGCGTGGGGGCCAACAGGGCGTCTGCCAGCGAAGCACCGCCGAGCTCCTCGAGCGGACGGCTCAGCTCCTCCGCCTTAGCGGCGGCCTCGGGCGTGCCCGGCTTAATGCCGTCGACGCCGATGACCTTGCGCACGAGCGAGTAGCCGTTGGAGTGCACGCCGGTGGAAGGCAGGCCCAGGATCACATCGCCCGGGCGGACGTTTGCGGGGTCGAGCATCTTGGGACGGTCGACGACGCCCACGGTAAAGCCGGCAAGGTCGTAGTCGGCCGGAGCCATGACGCCGGGGTGCTCGGCCATCTCGCCGCCCACGAGCGCGCAGCCCGCGAGCTTGCAGCCGTCGGCCACACCCTTGATGATCTTTGCCATGTGCTCGGCCTCGATGTGGCCGATGGCAACGTAGTCCAGGAAGAACAGCGGCTCGGCACCCGAAGCCAGAATGTCGTTGACGCACATAGCAACCAGGTCCTGGCCCACCGTCTCGTGACGGTCCATGATCTGGGCGAGCACGAGCTTGGTGCCCACGCCGTCGGTACCGCTAATCAGAATCGGGTCTTCCATATCCTTAAGCGCGGCAGCCGAGAACAGGCCACCAAAGCCACCGATGCCGCCGATGACCTCGGGACGGTTGGTGTCCTTAACCATCTGCTTAATAGCGTCAACGGCGCGGCCGCCCTCGGCGGTATCGACGCCGGCATCCTCATACGTCACATGCTTGCTGTCGCTCATCTGAGCCTTCCTCTCCCACTACCGTGGCGCCGCCCGGGCGCCAAACGGTGCTCATAGTTGCGTTCATTTCGGCGCGCGCCATAACAACGCGCGCCGTCATATCAACAAAACAGCAGGTAAAACCTACCAAAATAAACCTGTCCCTTTTTGGCAGGTTTTAGGCCTCGCCGTGTTCCTCTTCCCAGCTGCGATCGTCGTATTTCTCGACCACGGCGTCGTCATCAAAGTGCAGCGGCTTGTCCAGGTTGCGGGGCTTAAAGCCCTCCATGAACTTGTCGCGGCCAAAGCTCTCGGGAATCGCCACGGGGTAGCGGCCGGTAAAGCACGCATCGCAGTAACCGCCCTTGGGCATGACCTTAAGCAGGCCCTCGACCGAAAGGAAGGCCAGCGAATCGGCGCCGATATACTCGCAAATCTCGTCGACCGTCTTGTTGGCGCTGATAAGCTGCGACTGCACGTCGGTATCGATACCGTAGAAGCACGGCCAGATGACCTCGGGCGAGTTGATGCGGATATGAATCTCCTTGGCGCCGGCGTTGCGCAGCATCTTGACGAGCTGCACCATGGTGGTGCCGCGCACGATGGAGTCGTCGATGACGACCAGGCGCTTGCCCTCGATGTTGTCACGCAGCGGGTTGAGCTTCATACGCACGCCCATGGCACGCAGCTCCTGCGTAGGCTCGATAAACGTACGGCCCACATAGCGGTTCTTGATGAGGCCCTCGCCAAAGGGAATGCCACTCTCGTGCGAATAGCCCTCCGCGGGCGGCAGGCCGGAGTCGGGCACGCCGATGACCAGGTCGGCCTCGACGGGCTCCTCATGTGCCAGCTGACGACCCATGTCATAACGGCAGGCGTAGACGCTCTTGCCGTTCATGATGGAATCGGGGCGAGCAAAGTAGACCTGCTCAAAAATGCAGTTAGCAGGCTCTTCGGCGGCAGGCACGCCCTGCTCGGACACAAGGCCCTCGGCGCTGATGCGCAAAATCTCACCGGGACGGACGTCGCGGACGTACTCGGCGCCCACGATATCGAGCGCGCAGGTCTCGGAGGCAACGACCCAGCCGCCGGCGCGCGTGACATGGGTGGTGGCGTCGACCGTCGCGGCGCCGTCCTGCGACGGCAGCTGCGAAACGGATGCGGCATCGGCCTGGTCCAGGCCCTCATCCACCAGCTTGCCCAGCACGAGCGGGCGAATGCCGTGCGGATCGCGGAATGCGTAGAGCGCCTGCTCGTTGATGAGCGTCATGGCGTAGCCGCCGCGCACGAGCTCCATGGTCTTGCGAATGCCCTCGCGCAGATGGCCAGTACGCTGAGTAAAGTAGCCGATGAGTTTGGTCGCGACCTCGGAATCCGAGTTGGAGAGGAACGGTACGCCCAGCTCGATCAGCTGACGACGCAGCTCGTCGGTGTTGACGAGGGTGCCGTTGTGCGCGAGCGCGATAATGACGCTATTGATGGTAGAGAGGTGCGGCTGAGAGGCTTCCCAGCTCTTGGCGCCGGCGGTGCCGTAGCGCACATGACCCACGGCCAGCTGACCGGAGAGCGTCGACAAGTCGGCATTGGAGAACACGCGGTCGAGCAGGCCCAGATCCTTGCGGACCATAACCGTACCGCCGTCACCAACGGCGATTCCCGCCGATTCTTGGCCGCGATGCTGCAGTGCACGCAGGCCAAAGTACGTCAGTCGAGCCACGTCGCGATCGGGCGCCCAGACACCAAAAACGCCGCATTCCTCATGCAGCTGGTCAGAGTCCGGATCATACGTCGACATGGCGTTCACCTGTCCCGCGGCACGCTCGGCCGCGCGGATGGTTTCTTGAGACATGGCATCCCCTCAGAGCCTCGTATTTTGGCGTTACCCGCCTTATTATACGCACGGCGCGACGCGCTCCCCCGCGCATGAGCAGCGCTTTTTAAAAGCCCACCGAGCTTATTATCCGTTTTGCGACCAAACATTTTATTGGGTAGTCCACTCTCAGGGGCAACGGCCTCGAAGACTTCCCGTGCGCCGTGTCTCGCCCGCGCTAGGGGCTACATTGTTGCAATTGGGACGTTCGTCCTGTCTTTTAGCTGGTCGTCGGCGTATCCTTGTAGGCTACTACAAGACGAGAAAGGTAGCGTATGGATCGAAATCAACTCGACCCCAGTGTCCCCAGCACCACGGAGGCCAAGAAGATCCCCCTTATCATCAAGGTCTACGCAGTCCTGTGCACCCTATCTGGCGTGGGCACGCTCCCGTCAGTCGCCGTCTTTATGTGGCAGGTCATCACCGCACTCATTAACGGCAACGTCGCCGCTAAGCTCGGTGATAACACCCTGGTCGCGGTTGGCCTTATCGTCGCCGGCATTATGCTCTCGGCGGCAAGCGCGATCATCTTGATCGTCTTTGGCCTGGACCTCATCAAGGACCAGCGGCGCAATGCCGCCCGCCTGTCTTACGTCCTCATCGCATTTACCGTCGTGGAGCTTTTAGTTGACGTGATGCTCCAGGGCATCGGACCCTTCCTGCTGCGCCCCGCCGTCCAGCTTGTCATCCTCATTGCGCTGTCGGCCACCGTCGACCCCACGCTACGCCAGGAGCGCGAACTGCAGCGCCGTCTGCAAGAGATGCTCGACCGCGATGCCGCCGCCGAGGGGATGCTCGGCCGCGACGAAACCGGCGAGGGCTACATCAAGCTCAACTACTTCAACCTGTTCTGGGTATTCTTCGTCTGCAGCGTGTTAGGTCTCATTCTCGAGGAAGTCTGGCATATGGTCGTCGTCGATCCCGGCGTCTATCAGGACCGTGCCGGTATGCTATTTGGCCCCTTTAGCCCCATCTACGGATTTGGCGCGGTGCTCATGACCATGGCGCTCAACCGCTTCTATAAAAAGAATTCTCTGATCATTTTCCTGGTAAGTGCCCTGATCGGCGGCGCTTTCGAGGTGTTTGTAGGCTGGTTTATGCAGACCTCATTTGGCGTGGTGTCGTGGAGCTATTCACACATTAGGCTATTCGGCATGCCCGATCCCATCGCGGTATTGACCGGGGGACGCACATGCACGCCGTTTGCCTGCATATGGGGCCTGGGTGGCCTCATCTGGATCAAGGTCTTGCTGCCGCGCCTGCTTAAGCTCATCAATATGATTCCATGGAAACGCCGCTACTCTGCTACCGTCATCCTGACCGCCGTCATGTTGATCGACGGCGTCATGACGTTGCAATCGCTCGACTATTGGTATCAGCGCGTCAACGGAACCGTTCGAAATATTCCCGTCGCACAGTTCTATGACAAGCATTTCGATAACGAATATATGGAGAACCGTTTTCAGAGTATGACCATGAGCCCCAAGGACGCCACACGCGTGTAGCAAACGCCAGAGCAAAATAGCTCCAACACATCAAAGCCCGCTGGCAGATCTACATGAACTGCCGGCGGGCTTTCGCTATAGACAGACTCGGATTGCCGACGAGGCCTTACGCCTCGCGCTCGACCTCGCTCACGCACTCGTTCTTGATGGTGCCGACGAGCGACTGCAGCGCATCGACCACATGCGGGCGAATGTCTCCGCCAATGAGCACGAGCATGATGTCGTCGCCCACGGTAAGCTCGCCGCTCGCCAGCCACACGCGCACATAGCCGATACCTGGCATCGCGCGCGTGGCCTCGATAGCAGCCTGCACCTTGCTGGCGTCGTAGCCGAACACCATGCCGCCCACCTTGTGGCCCGGCGCCACGCCATCGGTCTCGACACCGCGCGCCTCGGCCTTGGGCGTCGCGCGCACCACACCGTTATGTGTCAGATACATACCGCACGCAGGTGCCGACGAATCGGCCTTGGCCTCGCGCAGCCAAGCATCAACCGAAGGCATCGTTTTGCCATTCTCGAGCATCATTTCCCCTTTCACCGTCATTGAGTAGCCCATTATCTATTCCTCGACCGGCGTGAGCACCATGACGGCACGTGTGTTGCTCAGCGATAACGAACGACAGGTCACAAGCGTTACGACCTTGGTTGCCGAGGCGGCGCGATCGCCCGCATCACTCGTCACGGCAGAAGCCCCGTCGAGCATCTCGGACAGGTAGTTCTTGAGCCCGTCGTCGCCCTCAAAATTGGGCGTGCGCGCCTTGGAGTACGTATCCTCAACGACCTTGGTCGCCAGCGGACGCAGCTTATACGTTGCATCGCGCGTGATGTAATACACGTACTCGATGCTATCGAACGTCGCTTGGTCGGTGGTGTCCGAAATCACGTTGAACATCGACCCATCGTTCATATGGTGGCCGTAGATCGTGGTCTGCTGATCCACCATGCCCGGCGCGGTGTCGTCGCTATCCAAGAAGATGGCACCGGACGCGTTAGCCGTACCGTCAAACAGCGTGTTGAGGTATTTGGAGTTGTTGTTGGTCTGCACGACGGGATAGTTGATGTTGGTGCCGGGCGCGTAAATCCAACCCACAACCTCGGGATTTGTCTGGGCAAGCGCATTAAAGTCGATAATTGGCACGCCACTGGCGTCCTTGTCGCTCACATATTGTTTTTCGATCTTTTGGTACGACTCGCTCGCCTGCTTGTAACCGATCTGCGCATTGATAAAGATGGCTGCAGCGGCAACGATTAGGCCGATGCCAATAATGATGAGCAAGATGGGGATAACGGAGCGGCGCTTTTTGCGCGGCGGCTCGGTATAGCTCGACGGAGCGGCGCCCGACTGTTTCGTAGAACGCGATTCTTTCTTGGCCGTATCATACGACGAAGGGCGATATGCAGCCGGCGTATCCTGGCGATGATGGGACATCGGCGTTACGGGACGCGGCGCGCGCGGCTGCTGAGGAGAGGATGTCCGACCCTGCTGTGCCGCACGGGCAGCACCCGGCTTCGACGGATCGGGAATCTGAGAAGCCTTGAATCGTTTTCCCTGATAGTCGGACATGGCTCTCCTTATACTGCGGTGAAACGGCGGAACGCCTAGGCGTCGGCCATCTCCTGCTTCATCTTCTCGATAACCTTGCGGTACTCGGGGTCGCATGCGCCCAAGATCTGCGTGGCATAGATGGCGGCGTTCTTGGCGCCGTTGATGGCAACGCAGGCCACGGGTACGCCCGAAGGCATCTGCACCATCGACAGCAGCGAATCCATACCGCCCAGGTCACTCGTCTTCATAGGCACACCGATAACCGGTAGCGGCGTAAAGGCAGCCACGACACCACCCAAGTGAGCGGCCTTGCCGGCGGCGGCGATAATCACTTTGATACCGCGATCGGCGGCAGTCGAGGCCCACTCGTGGACCTTCGCCGGCGTGCGGTGTGCGCTCGCAATGACAAGCTCATAGGGCACACCAAGCGCCTCGAGCTCGGCGGTGCAGCCTTCCATAACGCCCAGATCGGACTTGGAACCCATGATGATCCCGACAACCGGCTTTTGATCTGCCATAAACAAAGACCTCCTGTTGAGAGCGGTGACGCGGCGGATCCGCGACCCTTAACTACTGAGAGTAGTATAGCTGCTCCCGTCCCTGCGGTCTGCGGGTGCCCCGCGGCGGTCTGGTGTTTTCATCTTCACTCCGGTTGCTTCGCAAAGTCGTTCAGATGAAAACACCAGACCGCCGCGGGGCACCCTCGACCTACCGGGGGTTGCTATGACGTACGTTGGCTGAATTATTAGTGTGGGCCCTGCCGTTCGTTCGAACGGCAGGGCCCACACTCATTTTCTATTCAGCCCTAGTCATCGCGCAAAGCCCCTTCGGCAGCACACGGTGCAGCCAAGTCACCGCAGGCCGGGGCGGGAGGGGCCGAGTTTCCTCCTGAGCGACTCTGCTTGCAGCCGGAGCGAAAGGGGGAAATCTCGGCCCCTCCCGCCCCGGCCGGCCAGGTCAACTACACTGTGTGCTGCGGCAGGTCCTGCAGGGCGATGACGTCCATGCCCATGTCGTTGGCGCTGCCGTGACCCTGCTGGTCTTCGCGCACGGCCTCGATGGCGCTCACGTACGTGTTGGCCGCAGACATCGCCGTCACGCAGGTCACGCCGCGGCGCACCGCCTCGGTACGCAACAGATAGCCGTCGCCACGAGAACCCGGGCCGTACGGCGTGTTGATGATTACCGTAATCTTGCCATCGGCGATGAGGTCGCCGATGTTGGAGCGCTCGCCGTCGTGCGGGCCGCTAATCTTCTCCACGACCTCGCACGTCACGTTGCCGCCACGCAGCACGCGCGCCGTACCCTCGGTGGAGCAGATATCAAAGCCCAGGTAGCGAAGGATACGCGCAACCGAAAGGATATGACGCTTGTCGCGGTCGCACACACTAATGAACACCTTGCCGGCGCTCGGGTCGGGCAGCTTGTAGTCAATTGCCAGCTGCGTCTTAGCGTATGCCTCGGGATAGCTCTTGGCGATACCCATGACCTCGCCCGTCGACTTCATCTCGGGACCCAGAATAACGTCGGCGCCCGGGAAACGGCCCCAGGGCATAACGGCCTCCTTCATGCAGAACCAGTCCAGCTGACGCTCGTCGCTCGGCAGGCCCAAGCTCGCGATGGAATCGCCCGCCATGATGCGCGCCGCGCACTTGGCGAGCGGCACACCGGTGGCCTTGGAGATAAACGGCACGGTGCGGCTGGCACGCGGGTTGGCCTCGATCACGTAGACGGTCTCGCCCTTGATGGCGTACTGCACGTTGACCAGGCCGCGTACGCCCAGCGCCATCGCGATGCGGCGCGTGGTCTCGCGAAGCTTTGCCTGCAGGCTCTCGCTAAAGCTGAACGGCGGGATGCAGGTCGCGGAGTCGCCAGAATGGATACCGGCCTCCTCGATATGCTCCAGGATACCGCCGATATAGACCTCTTCGCCATCGCACAGGGCGTCGACATCGGACTCGATCGCACCCTCCAGGAAGCGGTCCAGGTACACCGGGTAGTCGGGGCTAATGCGCGCAGCCTCGGCCATGTAATCGCGCAGGTGCTCGGCATCGTAGGCGATCATCATGCCGCGGCCGCCCAGCACGTAGCTCGGACGTACCAGCAGCGGGTAGCCAATGTGTGCGGCAACGGCCTCGGCCTCCTCAAACGAGGTGGCCTGACCCGCCGGCGGGTACATGATGCCCAGCTTGTCGAGCAGGGCGGCAAAGCGCTCGCGGTCCTCGGCAAAGTCGATGGCATCGGGCTTGGTGCCCATGATGTTGACGCCACTCTCCTCGAGCATGCGCGCCAGCTTAAGCGGGGTCTGGCCGCCAAGCGTCACCACGACGCCGTCGGGGCGCTCAACATCGATAACGTCCATGACGTCCTCGTAGGTAAGCGGCTCAAAGTAAAGGCGGTCGGACGTGTCGTAGTCGGTCGAAACGGTCTCGGGATTGCAGTTGACCATGATGGTCTCAAAGCCGCGGGCCGCCAGCGCATAGCTCGCATGCACACA